>CAZAOW010000011.1:2002-10855 GCA_964487075.1 Candidatus Woesearchaeota archaeon
GGAAAAAGCACTTTTTTCAAAGCCGCGACGCTCGCGGAAGTTGAAATCGCGTCGTATCCTTTCACGACGATAAAACCAAATCGCGGAGTGGGCTATGTAAAAATTGACTGCATAGACAAGGAATTCAAAACGCAGTGCAATCCAAAGCACGGATTTTGCATTAATCACAAAAGATTCGTTCCAGTAGAATTGATGGATGTCGCGGGTTTGGTTCCCGGAGCAAGTGAAGGAAAAGGACTGGGAAACCAATTTCTTGATGATTTGCGCCAAGCCGACGTCTTCATTCAAATCGTGGATTTATCAGGAAAAACCGACGAGAACGGAAAAGAAACTGAAAATTACGAACCCGAAAAGGACATCATTTTTCTTGAAGAAGAGCTTAATAAATGGTTTTACAACATAATCTCAAAAATGTGGAAATCTTTCGCAAGAAAAACGGAAATGGAAAATCTGAAATTCTCCGAATCTGTCGCAAAACAATTTTCAGGATTAAAAGTAAATGAAGAACAAGTCAAAAGAATTCTCTTGAAAATAAATTTCAAAGAAAAACCGAGTCAATGGACTGAAAATCAATTGATGAAATTCGTCTCGTCTTTAAGAGAAGAAAGCAAACCGATGATAATTGCCGGGAATAAAGTTGACACGCCGAACGGAGAAAAAAATTATAAAAAATTAAAGATAAAATTTCCGAATTTGACAATAATCCCATGCTCTGCAGATTCTGAGTGTGCCTTGAGAGAAGCAGCCAAAATTGGACTGATTGATTATATCCCCGGAGAAAAAACTTTTGTTATAAAAGGAAAATTAAACGAAAAGCAAAAAGACGCTCTTGAAAAAATCAAAAAAAATATTCTTGAAAAATATGAATTCGGAACCGGAATCCAAGAGATTTTGAATCAATCTGTTTTTTCCCTTCTTGGTTATCTTGCAATTTTCCCGGCGGGAGCGACAAAACTCGGAGATTCAAAGGGAAACATTTTGCCTGATTGTTTCCTCTTGCCAAAAAATTCAACGGCGCTTGACTTCGCATATTTCCTTCATACTGACTTCGGAAAAAATTTCATAAAAGCAATAGACGCAAGAACAAAGCGCGCGCTTGGAAAAGATTACAAATTGAAAAATCGCGATGCTTTGGAAATCGTAACCAGATAAAAATTTCCAAACTTAAACTTACGCGCTGGAAATCGTAACGAGGTGATTAACTTTTTGCAATTTTTATTGCTTCAGTGCAAGTTTCTTCCAGAGTGGGAGATATCCTCTTGTCTGGGGCATCCAAAGCCAAATCATAAACTATCGTGTCAAGTTCTGAAAAATTTCCATCACTTCCAACGCAAAATCGCGTTGAGTTATCATGCCGATAATCAGTCATTAACTGTCCAAGTTCCAGTCGGGTCATTGCACCATAAGATTTCTCGCAATTATGTTCTATTTCTCCGGGAAGCCAAAACATGACGCACCCTTTTCTTTTTGACAAATCCAAATAATGTCTTTCCCACGCTCTTTGCCTCGGAAAAAAATCATTTCTTCCGTTTGCGAGATATTTTAATATTTTGTCGTTAACACCTCTTCTTGGAGAAATAACATCCAGATTCGGTTCTCTTGAAAATATTATTTCCGCGGCTTCATCCTGCCAGTTTGGCGCGCCTCTTATCGAACCTGCAAGAAAAATCAACGGCGTTTGAATGTTTTCAATATAAATTTTAGGAATAACTAAACCCATTCTGTTTCGGAGACAAACATCTTTAAAAATATTATAGAAGCAAATTATATAAATTGGATTGGCATTTTTAAAAAATGAAAAGGGGGCAACGCGTTTTAAATCTGTCAAGAAAAATAATTTCCTTGTTAAAACCATATTGCAAAAAAATTCAAATTGCCGGAAGCATCCGTCGCGGAGAGAAAAATCCAGGCGACATTGATATAGTTTTGATTCCAAAAAACAAAAATAATTTTGAGAATTTTCTATCTAAAAAAGGAAAAAAGATTCAAGGCGGCGAAAAAGAATCAACTTGGAAAATTGAGGGCGTTCAAGTTGAATTATATTACACGGTTCCGGAAAAGTGGGGTGCAACTTTGCTTGCATATTCAAGCAGGCGCGGTTCTGGAATCGGACTAAGAATCGTCGCGCGATTGAAAGGTTTCAAATTAACTCAACATGGATTGTTTAACAGAAAAACTGGACGTCGGATTGCAGGGAAAACCGAGAAGGAAATTTATCGCGCTCTCGGAAGACCTTACAAAAAACCGGAGGAAAGATGAATCTCAAAATAAAACTTCATCCGAATTCCTCGCAGGAAAAAATCAAAATGTTAAAAAACAACGAGTATGAGGTTTGGATTAAGGAAAAACCGTTGGATAATAAAGCCAATTTGGAACTTGTAAAAATCTTAAAGAAACATTTCAAAAAAGACGTCAAAATAAAAAGTGGTTTTACATCCAGAAATAAAATCGTGGAGATGAAATGAAAACCCTTTCTCTAAAACAACCTTTCGCTGAACTGATTTTGCAGGGAAAAAAGAAAATAGAATTAAGAAAATGGAACACAAAATTTCGTGGAAAATTTTTAATTCATGCATCAAAAATTCCAGACAAAAAATCCATGCAAAAATTTAATTTTAATGAATTGCCTCTTGGTTTCATAGTCGGCGAAGCGGAATTATTTGAAGTCAAAAAGTATGATTCAGACAAAGAGTTGTCCCAAGATAAAAATCTGCATCTTGCTGATTCTTCTTGGGGAAAATACGGATTTCTCTTAAAAAATGCAAAAAGAATTACTCCGATTCCGGCAAAAGGAAAATTAAATTTTTGGGAGTTTGATTTATAATGAAATCTTCAAAAGAAGTTGCAGAATATTTTAAGGAAAATAAAAGGGGGATAGTTTTCTTTTACGATTCAATAGACGATTATGCTACATCAAGATTTTTAATGAATAATGGTTTTTTAAGGGAGGGGCTAATATTCGGAAGTCAAGCAATTGAGAAAATGTTAAAAACATTTATTCTCCTAACTCAAGGAAAATTTCCAAAAAAAGATTGGGATGGTCATAATCTATTACCTTTAAGAGAAGAATTGAAAAAAACTTCGGATTTGAATCTTGATAAATATAGTAAATTGTTAAAAAGACTTTCAGAGGATTATCGCGCAAAATATATGGAAGAGAATTTAGATAGAAATAAAGCGTCTTGGGAATTGAAGGAAATTGACGAACTATATTTATTTTTAGTGGAAAATTTACCAATTATTGATGGATTAAAATACATTACAAGATTTTTCCAGTATTTATTTTCTAAAAATGCGCAAGATAATTATGCTTCTGCGATTAAGGAAAATAATGATTCACTAAAAAATAAAATATCTAAATTTAAAACAAAATGGGAAGAGTTTCAATGAAATACGAACCTGCTCCAGATATACAATTAATCGCGGAAGAAATTTCAAAGAATTTGTTTCCCCATGTGATTCTTGACAGGGTAAAATATTTTCGCAGTTACGGCACAAGTTCTCGCGGCACGATAGCAAGATGCCACGCGCTTGGAAAACTGATGCAGCGCGCTTTGAATGTAAAGGCGCATTACGCGCTTGAATTTCTTTCCGAAAGATTTGACAAAATGGGGGATGAAGACAAAATAAAAACAATCATCCACGAACTGATGCACATTCCAAAAACATTTGGCGGCGGATTCAAGCATCACGATTTCGTCTGCGACAAGAATATAAATTTCTTTTATAAACAATATCAAAATACAAAACCGAAAGACGCATCGGATGCTGAATTCATAAAAACCCGCCGGAGGTTTTTATAAATGAAAATTTCCTATAAAAATAAAAAAATTGAAATCTCCGCGAAAAAAGTTTCTCCATTTGGGAAAATCTCAGGGTTAATGTTCAAATCCAGAAACACAGAAAATCTTCTCTTTGAATTCAAAAAAAACACTAATTTGAGAATTCATTCGTTTTTTGTTTTTTTTCCTTTCCTCGCGGTTTGGTTGAATAAAAAAAATAAAGTGATTGAAATCAAGATTGTCCGCCCTTTTTCGTTTTCAATAAAGCCGAAAAAGTTTTTTTCAAAACTTGTTGAGTTGCCATTCAATAATAAAAACATGAAAAATATTGAATTTCTCGTCGGCAAGAAAGATTTAAATACATCTTGGTATTAAAAAAAACATACTAACAAAAAAAGGAGGTGAAAATGGGAAAAGTAGTTGTAAAACACGCCGTTAAAAGAAAGCCGGGACATCTTTACTATGTTGATGGGCAGGGAAACGTCTGCGAAGCTGTAATGGCAAGAGGCGGAAAAAGAAAGAAAAAAACCGCAAAAAAATCTTCTAAGAAAAAAAGAAGATAAGTAAAAAATTTATTTTTATTTTTTATATATATTTTTTTAGTGTTATTTATGATATGAAAGAAAAAGACTTAAGGAAACAATGCGAAAATTTTGTAAAGAAGATAAGAAATAAATATAATTTAAAAGGTGCCGAAATAAAAGTTACTATTGAACATTTACCTAATTTCTCAATGGTTGCTAAAAGAGTCGGTAATAGAAAGTATAAAATAATCTTAAATTATATCAGACTAAAAACCGCTTCAACCAAGGAAATAAGCGGAGCGATAGCGCATGAGTTAATCCATTTTGAACAATTTGAAAAAAGAAATTTTCTGGAAAGATGGATTCATAAGGTACTTTATCACCTCTCTAGAAAATACCGGGCTAAAATAGAAAGAACAACAGACATAGAAACAATAAAAAAGGGTTTTGGAAAGGAATTGCTTTCAAGCACGTTAAGATTTGAAAGACTAAGTACTCCAGAATATCTGAAAATGCATAAAGGGGTATATTTAAGCTCTAAAGAAATAAAAAATGAAATGAAGAAACTCCGTCAAACTTAAATCTTTTTTAATCTAATATCATCCTGTCAAAAATTTGGCTGATTTTTGTCGGAGCAAAAATTCCCCTTGAATTTGCGTATAACGAATTTCCTTTTCTGTGATATCTTGCTATGATTTCTTTTCCCATGCCGGGAATTACTATTCTTTCCCAAGAGAGATCTTCAAGATTAAAATCGCGAGGCAACTCAAGGAATTTTTTAAGCGGGTTTCCGTATCTTTCCAAGCGAATTCTTGCTTTAAATTCTCTGTTCCTATAAATTGTAATCATTGTGTCATACGCAGAATTCAAGACATCAGAATCAATATGAGCTTTGCGCGCAGGCATTTACTTTTAAGAATAGCATTATTTATAAAAATATATTCTCTAGAGTTGTATGCCTGTAATTTTGGGAATTGAATCAACCGCCCACACTTTTGGAATTGGTGTTGTGAAAAATGGAAAAATTTTGTCCAATTCAAAAAAATCGTACACTACCGAAAAAGGCGGAATAATACTTTCAGAAGCCGCACGGCATCACGAAAAACATTCGGAAGAAATTTACAATGAAGCGTTGAAAATTTCCGGAATAAAAGAAAACCAAATTCGGGGAATTGCATTTTCACAAGGTCCTGGTTTGACGTCGTGCCTTCTCGTCGGTTTGGATTTCGCGAAAAAACTCTCAAAAAAATTAAACCTTCCGATAATCCCGGTAAACCATTGCATAGCGCATTTGGAAATTGGTCGGGTTTCAGGAGCAAAAGACGCGGTTATGCTCTATGCTTCCGGAGCAAATACGCAAATAATCGCCTATGCGTCGGGAAAATACAGAATATTCGGAGAAACTCTTGACATCGGCGTCGGGAATTTCTTGGATAATTTCGCGCGGTATTTGGGAATAGGATTTCCCGGCGGTCCGAAAGTTGAACTTCTCGCGTTGGAGGGAAAAAACTATATTGAATTGCCGTACAAAGTAAAAGGAATGGACATAGCAATCTCCGGGATTTTAACAAATCTAAGACAGAAGGTTGAAAGAATGAAAATGTCGGGAAGAAATTTAACAATTAAAAATTCTCTTTGGGGGGGGCGGGCGGGGGATTGGCGGCGGAATAATTATACTCCTGAAGATTTAGCTTTTTCCGCGCAGGAAACTATTTTCGCGATGCTTGTTGAAATTTCTGAGCGCGCGCTCGCGCATGTCGGGAAAAAAGAATTGCTCCTCGGCGGCGGAGTTGCCTGTAATTCCAGATTACAAAAAATGTGCGAGATAATGTGCCGCGAAAGAAAGGCAAAATTTTTCGTTCCAAAAAACCAATTTCTCGTTGATAACGGAGCGATGATTGCTTTTCTCGGGGAGATAATGTTCAAGTCGGGAATAAAATTCTCAGGGAAAAAAGCGCAAAATTTAAGAATAAAACCGAAACAGCGTACAGACGAAGTTGAAGTTAGCTGGAAAAAGTAGTATCACAACTTATTTATAATAATTTAAAATTTTCTTTAAATGAAATTCATTCTCACGGGACACGAAGGTTTGATAGGAAGTTTTCTGCTTGAAAAATTGAAACAGTTGGGACACGAACCTGTTTTGTTAATAGACGCAAGAGACGGGAAAAATATTCTTGACGTTGAGGAAAATGAATTGAAAGAGTCGGTTGATTTATTCATTCATCTTGCCGCTTTCTGCAAAATCAACAAGACAATTGAAAACCCGGAGCTTGCATTTGAAAATAATGTCCTTGGAACTTATAAAGTTCTTGAGTTCTGCAGAAAAAATAAAATCCCGAAAATAATTTTTGCGTCGTCGTCAAGAATTTTGAAAGAAGAAAAAAATCCGTACACGGCAAGCAAGATTTACGGCGAGGAATTGTGCAAAGCATATCAGCAATGTTATGGAATTGATTTTGTAATCGTCAGGCCTTCTACTGTTTACGGACCTTTTGACGACAAAACTCATCGGCTCGTTGATGTTTTCATAAGAAACGCGATGCAAAAAAAAGCGTTGGAAATTTACGGCGATGAAAATAAAACTTTGGATTTCACGTATGTTGATGATTTTATTGGTGGTTTTTTGTTGGCGATGAATCAAAAAAACAAAGAATTTGACGTCGGTTCCGGAAAAGAAACAAAAATCGCGCACGTCGCTGATTTGATTATAAAGGAAATTGGAAACGGGAGCAAAATCTTCATGGAAAAAGAAACCGCGCAGCCGCAACAAGTTGAAATAGACATAAAAGAAATGCAAAACCTCGGGTTTAAACCAAAAATCTCTATTGAAGAAGGAATAAAAAAGACGGTTGAATGGTACAAAAAGAACGTGAAAGACTGAAAATTAATCCAAGAAAACTTTAAAAACCGAATTTCTCTCACTAATTAATCCGATGAACGAGTCTTCGTGAGGAGATTTTTCAAATCTCCAATGCTTCGCCAAGAAATTGTCAAAGCAGAGGAAAATTCCGCACTCGTTCTTCCGAAGTTTTGTCAAAAACGGCGTATTCAAAAAACAAAAAAATAAATAAAATGGCAACCGACGCATATTCCATAATAGAAAAAGCTCGCAGAAGCGGGAAAATTGAGAAAGGCACAAACGAAGTTACAAAAGCGATTGAGAGAGGAACTGCAAAATTCGTTGCTTACGCTTCCGACGTGGAACCGAAAGAAATAGTTCAACATATCCCTTTACTTTGCAAAGAAAAAAAGATTCATTGCAAGGAAGTTGACAGCAAGCAAAAACTTGGCGTCGCTGCAGGCATTGCTGTGGCGACTTCTTCCGTCGCTGTTATTGATGCTGGAGATGCTAAAAAAGATATTGATTCTCTAAAATGATAATTAAAATTGGAACTTTGTTTGACTTTCTCAAGGGAAGGTTAAGCGAAGGAAACCGTTAGGTGTCCTCGCATGGCTAAAACACAGCAGAAACAAAAATCTCAACAACAGGAAAAACAGACTGGAACAAAAGGAAGCGAAAAAATTGTCGGCGTAGCTGTTCCGGCGATTGTTGAAGAAATAATCGGACGCACTGGTTTCAGGGGCGAGATTACTCAGGTAAGATGTCTTGTCCAAGAAGGTCGCGACAAAGGGCGCGCGATGAGGCGAAACGTGAAAGGTCCCGTAAGAATCAACGATATTCTAATGTTAAGAGAAACGGAAATTGAGGCGCGTAAAATAAAGTCAAAAGTAACAAAAGGAGCGTATACTTAATGGGAATTGAATATAAAAGAGTTGAGAGATTAAATGGAGAAAACGCGATAAGAATTAAAGACAGAGAATCGGGAAATGTAAATTACGTTAGACTGGTTGAGATTAAAGCGGGCTATCTTGAAAGCGACAGGGAGATAAAAAATGCCTAAATGTGTTTATTGCGGAAAAATGTATGAATTCCCTCGCGGACTTACAGTTGTTACAAACAAGGGAAGCATAAATTATTTGTGTTCTTCAAAATGCAGGAAGAACATGAAGATGAAAAGACGCAAAGTGAGATGGGTTACGAAGAAGAAAAAGGCGTAAATATTCCTGATATTTTTAATTTGGAGATGGTCTGGTCGAGAGTTTTCTATTCACATAAAAGAATTTCGAGCAAGTTCATTATCCCTTTTTTTATCAAGACTTTCCATCTTTCTGAGCGAATAGAACATTGAGGAGGCTGTTCCAATAAGCCCAAACAACAAAGAAAGTCCCGAGGCTTTAGAAATATTTCTTTTTGTAATTAAATAAGATTTAACAGGTTCTGACTGAGAGAGCTGTAAAATTTCTGTATGGGTTTCCCAATAAGCATCTTTAATTATTTTACTTATCTCACCTAGCATATCTTCCTGATGGGGGTAATCATCAGATATTTGTGCTACTAATTTTCCTAAACGAGAATTATTTTTTTCTAGCCAGAATTATTTCTACTGTGGAAACTCTTACATCTCTGCCTTCTTTATTTTTGAATCCCTCGCTGTCTATTTTTATGTCCTTGACTTCAATTTGTCCTTCTAAAAATCTCTTTG
>CAZAOW010000012.1:0-10019 GCA_964487075.1 Candidatus Woesearchaeota archaeon
ATTTTCTTTTGTTTTTTTTATGGGGTTAAAATTTCTTGTTACCGGAGGTTTGGGACATATCGGTTCAAAATTAATTCGCGAATATGCAAAACGCAGCGATATAGAGATGATAAGAATCTTTGATAATTTATCAACACAAAGATATCCCTCGCTTTTTGATTTGCCTAAAACGCACGTGAAATTTGAGTTTATTGAAGGAGATATAACTGATGCAGGAAAGGTTGCGGAAGTTGTGAAAGGAATTGACGTAGTTCTGCATTTTGCAGCCATTACCGATGCGAGAGAAGCCATGAAAATTCCGGAAGAAACCGAGAAAATAAATTTCACCGGAACTAAAAATGTTCTTGACGCTTCAATAAACTCTGGAGTAAAAAAATTCCTGTTCCCGTCTACGACAAGCGTTTACGGCGACGCTGAAGGAAACGTTGATGAAAACTATTTGGATTGTCATCCCGAAGGACCGTATGCGATTAATAAATTAAAAGCCGAAAAACTTGTTCTCTCCAGCAACGGAAAAAACGGAATCCAGACTTTTGTTTTAAGAAAAGGAACAATCTTCGGAACAAGTATGGGAATGAGATTCCACACCGCAATAAACAAATTTGCGTGGCTTGCAGCTCTTGATAAACCATTAACAGTGTGGGACACTGCAATAGACCAAAAAAGACCTTATCTAAGTTTGAACGATGCAATTCGCGCATACGAATTTGTGGAAAAAAACGGAAAACCCGGAGAATTATACAATGTTCTAAACAAAAATTATACTGTTCGCGAAGTTGTTGAAACAATTAAAAAAATAAAAAACGACGTGAAAGTTGAAATAGTAAAATCGCCGATGTCTGTTGCAACTTCTTTTGAAGTTTCTTGCGACAAGATAAAAAATCTTGGTTTTGAATTAAAAGACAATTTAGAAAATTGCATAAAAGAAACATTAAAACTGTTTGAAAATGTTAAAAACGATTCAGGAGAAGAAGAAAAATTTTTGAAGTATATACAATCAAAAAAATTGCCTGAATTGGAAAAAATAATGGAAGTTTTGTCTGAAAAAATTTATGATTTCAGAAAAAATAACAATTCTATTGTTCCTTTAAATGTTTTCAAAAGTTGCCTTGCTATTGGAGGCATATCCTCTGTTGTTGAGCTTCTGATAGAAGTTTTGGAGAATGGAAAGGTTATTGGATATGCATTAAAAAAAAGGGAAGAACACGAAGCAGATTTTCACGGGCAGTATCATATTCCCGGAACTTTGGCGCGGCTTGATGATTCTCCCGATAAAATATTCTCAAGAATTGAAAAAGAAATTTCTGGAGCGAGAAAAATAAATTATCTTGGTGTGCCTTATTATTTTGGATTGAATATTTTCAACGAAATTGAAAGAAAAGTTATCAGGACGGGTTTGCTTTATGTTGCAAAAGTTGACATAAGCGAAGCAAAAAAATTTGAAGGTGTCTGGAAAATCCTCAACGGTTCGGAAGAGGGGGTTGTTAAAAATCACAGAGATATCATAAGATGGGTTAAGGAATTAAACCCTCCAAAATTTGCCTATTTTCCTGCGAGAGATTAGAATGCAATCTTACGAAAACTTCTTCCGCGATAAAACCGTTTTGATTACCGGAGGTCTTGGTTTTATTGGTAGCAATCTTGCGATTAGATTAAACGAACTAAACCCCAAAAAAATTATCATTGTTGATTCTCTTGTTCCGTCTCTCGGCGGAAACATTCAAAACATTGATGAAATAAAAAACAAATCAAATTTGGAAATTTATTCTGGAGCAGAAGGGGACATAAAGAACATAGAAAAAATGAAACCTCTGATTCAAGAATCTGATGTGATATTCAATCTTGCGGGTTCTGTAAAACATACCAAACTGGACGAGAAAGACTTGGAGTTTGACACAGAAATAAATTTCACCTCGCAAATTCGCTTTCTGGAAGCATGCAGGCAGGTAATGGTTGAAAATCCCACGAAGAAATTAAAAATTGTTTTCTCTGGTACGAGAGACCAATATGGGAAAGTCCCGCAATCAGAACTTCCTGTAAAAGAATATTACCAGTCAAGAAACATGACTGATTATCAATCGGTAACAAAAAATGCGTCGGAATTTCATCACATGATAATAAATAATGTTTTGCGTGATTCCGGAATTGATGTAATGATAAACAGCGTAAGACTGATAAATACATATGGACCGAGACAATCAGGAAGAATAGGTGCGGCAATCCCCGTATTCGTTGAAAAGGCAATAAACGGAGAAATAATAGAACTTTGGGGCGGCGGCGAAGTTTTTAGGGACGTGAATTATGTTGACGACGTGGTTGATGCTTTATTGTTGATAGTTTCCTTGGACGTTCACGGCGAAGTTTTTAATTTGGGTTCTTGCATTGGGAAATTCGGGATGGAAAATCCCACAGGAGGCAATTTTTTATCTGTGAAAAATCTTGCCGAAAAAATTGTGAATGTATCCGGTAGCGGGCAAATAAAAACAATATCTTATCCGCAGGAAAGAAAGACGATTGAACCCGGACATTTTGCGGCAGATATCTCAAAAATTTATAATCTTGGATGGAAACCAAAAACATCTCTCGACGAGGGATTGATAAAAACAATATCTTGGTTTAAGTCAAAAACTTTTTCTGTTAAGTGAATCAGAAGCTTGTTTTTTTAGTATATGATCTAAAACTTCAGATTGTTTTTTTGTAAGTTGCGAAAGTTTTTCTATTATTGAATTTACATCATCGTCCTTTGACGGAAATTTGAAAGTTTCCGCAAAATCTCCGGTGTCGTTCCAGAAACTTTCTTCTGTTGCTTCCTTTTCCCTTACAAGATTGCTTGCTCTTATCAGAGATTCAAACGTTCCCGCATCGCTCCAATATCCGCTTAAAATATTATAATAACAAGCGCCTCTTCTGACATAAAAGTCTATTGCGTCTGTTATTTCAAGTTCGTTTCTTCCAGATGGTTTTAATGTTTTTATTATCTCAAAAACTTTTGAATCAAACATATACAACCCCGTCATAGCAAGATTTGATTTCGGATTTTGCGGTTTTTCTTCAACATAACTGACTTTCCCTAAATCAACGACAGCTATTCCGAATCTCTTTGCAGCTTTCATTCCTACTTCTTTAAGAAAAATTCTTGCTCCGCTTGCCTGAGACCCAAAATCATTAATATATTTTTTTATTTCATCTTCAAAAATATTGTCTCCCAAAATTACGACGACAGAATCATTCCCGACAAAATTCTCAGCCAATCCGAGAGCTTGGGCAATCCCGCCGGCTTCTTCCTGAATTTCATATCTTAAATTAACACCAAATTCTTTTCCAGAGCCGAGGAGATTAACAAAATGTCCTGCATGCCCAGGTCCAGAAACAATAAGAATGTCTTTTATTCCAGCGTCGGAAAGAGTCTTCAGAGGATAATAAATCATAGGTTTGTTATAAACTGGAAGCAGATGTTTATTTGTAACTTTCGTGCATGGAAGCAATCTTGTTCCGTTTCCGCCGGCAAGAATCACGCCTTTCATTATGAAAATTCTCCTGAATTTTTATCATGCGAAAATTTTAAATTTCCCACTTTGACACGCCTGTGGCAAGTTAATGAAAATCGTAGATTTGATTTCATCTGAAATATCCCCCAAATTTACTTCTGATAACTGAGAATATAAAACCAAATTTCATATTGTTTTCAGTGGTCTCCACCAACTCTGATTCTCCTTGTACCATTCAATCGTCTTTTTTATTTCATCTTCAAAATTATCATGCTTGTGTTTAAAACCGAGTTTTTTTATTTTATTCCCAGAAACAGAATATCTGAAATCATGTGCTTTTCTGTGTGGCACTTTTTCTATCATACTCTCATCAAAACCAAAATGATTTAAAAGAACATATGTCGCGTGAATATTCGTTTTCTCATTCTCTCCAGGAATATTGTATACTTCTCCAATTTCTCCTTTTTGCGACGCAAACCAAATCGCCCTGCAATTATCCATAACGTTAAGCCAGTCTCTTACATTAAGTGCTGGATTACTTTCAGACCACATCAGTGGAACTTTTTCCCCGTCTATTAAGTTAGTAATGAATAAAGGCAGAATTTTTTCTGGAAACTGATAAGGTCCGAAATTGTTTGCGCTTCTTGTGATTATCACGGGGAGCTTGTGCGTTTTAAAATATGCAATCGCAATTAGATCTGCTGCAGCCTTTGTCGCAGAGTACGGACTTGACGGATTTAGCTTGGATTCCTCGGAAAAACTGCCTTCTTCTATGCTGCCGTAAACTTCGTCCGTTGAGATATGAACAACTTTTTTTGTGTTATTCTTCAAAGATGATTTAAAAATATTACATGCTCCTATAAAGTTTGATTTTTCAAAAGCTTCTGAATTAGAAATACTTCTGTCAACATGGCTTTCCGCAGCAAAATTAAAAACCAAATCTGGTTTCTCGTGTGAAATAATGCTGTCTACTAAATCTTTGTCGCATATATCTCCTCTAATAAATTTGTAATTTTTATTTTCAGAAAGATTCATGTGTTCTATATTTCTTCCGCTTCCAGCGTAACTGATTTTATCTAAATTTACAATCTGAATATCTGCGTCGGTTTCCCTATCTGTGAGAACATATCTTATAAAATTGCTTCCTATGAATCCGCAGCCGCCAGTAATTAACACCTTCATTTTATCTCAAGTATTATTCGGAAAACAATTTAAAAGATTTATGAGGTGGAAACCTATTCTTGCAATATCTGTAATGGGATTACATAATCTTTTTATACAAATATCGTAAATTCTTTTAAATGAGAGATGAGAAAATTTTTACTTCTAAGGTTTTTGTCAACGATGACATGAAAAAAGCGGTGAATGATGTTTTTGATTCTGGAATTTTTTCTAATGGAGAAAAAGCAAAAGAATTTGAAAGAAAATTCGCGGAATATTGCGGAGCGAAACACGCAATCGTCGTTTCCAATGGAACCGTGGCAATTGAAATTGTTCTTCGTTCTCTGGGAATTAAAGAAGGAGACGAGATAATTGTTCCTTCCCACACGACGATGCCAACTGTGGAGCCGATAATCAATCTTGGAGCAAAACCTGTATTCGTGGACGTGATTAAAGAGACATATGTTCTAAATCCGAAGGAAGTTGAAAAAAATATTACTGAAAAAACAAAAGCTGTCTTCGCCGTTAATATATATGGAAATTCTGCGGAATTAAATACATTAAAAGAAATCTGCGACAAAAATAAAATCTTTCTCGTTGAAGATTGCGCGCAAGCTCACGGGACAAAATATTTTGGAAAACATGTTGGGACTTTTGGAATTGCCGGATGCTTTAGTTTTTATCCGACAAAAAATATGACGGTTTGCGGAGAGGGGGGAATGATAATAACAAACGATGATTACATTGCAAAAAATTCCAGAATGCTAAGAAATCACGGAGAAGAGTCAAGATACAACCATCTAATACTCGGAAGCAATCACAGACTTTCCGAAATCCATTGTGCGATAGGAATTGAACAACTTAAGATTCTTGACTCTTTTGTTAGAAGAAGAAGGGAAATTGCGGAAATTTACAACAGTTATTTCAGATACAACAAAAATATTGTAATTCCTGTAGAAACCGAGAATTCGTTTCATAGCTACCATCTTTACGTTATCAGAGTTGATAAAAAAATCAGAAGCAAAATAATTGAGGATTTTGCAACGGAAAACATTTTTTTTGGGATACACTATCCAAAACCGGTTCATCAGCAGGAGGTAGTAAAAAAGATAATGTGGACACCTGAATTAAAGATTACAGAAGACATTTCCGGAGAAATTCTTTCTCTTCCAATATATCCCATTTTGAAAGATGAAGAAGTAAGAATGATCGCGGAAAAAATAAACAAAATGACGAATTCTTTTTAGGATGAAAATAGCGCACATAAATATGTTCTATCTTCCTACTTTCGGAGGAGTTGAGCAGGTTATGTATGAACTTGCAAAACGTCAGGCAAAAGAAGGGCACGAAGTGCATGTTTTCTGTTGCGATTCGGACAAAAACAAGAGGATTGAAAAAAAATACGAGATAATAGACGGCGTCAGAGTTCATCGTCTTCCGTATTGGTTTCGTTTGTCATTGAGCACTTTTATTTGGCCGTCGTTGCTTTGGAAATTCAAAGGAGATTTTGATGTTGTTCATACGCACGTTTCAGGACACGCTTATATTTTATTTGCAGGAATATTATCAAGGATAAAGGGGTTCAAACATATTCATACAACTCACTGTCCTTGGACAGACGCTTCATTCAGACCGAAAACTCTGAGGCCGTTCCTTTTTTTCAATGACCTTTTTCTGAATAAATTTGCATTTAGATTAATTGATTTGGTGATAGGGATAACTGCTTGGGAAACGGAGACTTTAAAGAAATTTGCCCCGGAAAAAAAAATAAAAATAATCTCCAACGGAATGGATAATATTCTTTATTTAAAAATAAAAGACAATCAATTCAAAAAAAAATATGGGATAAGAGAAAATAAACTTGTTTTGTTTTTTGGAAGATTGAATCCAACTAAAGGTCCGGAAAAACTCGCGCAAGTTGCAATAAATCTTACAAAAAAAGGCGAGGCGAAAGATACAGCTTTTGTTTGGGTTGGTCCTGACGAAGGCGCGAGTTTAACAGTTAAGAAAATGATAAAACCTTACAAGAATATGTATCACCTTGGTCCTATAAGAGGAAAAGAAAAAGTCGCTGAAATGTATCAATCTGCTGATGTTTATGTTCTCCCAAGCTATAGGGAAGGACTTCCATTGACTTTGTTTGAAGCAATGGCATCGGGATTGCCGATTATAGCGTCTCCAGTCAATGGAATACCTTATGAAATGTCTGAGCCAGAGAACGGCTTTTTTGTTCAGTATGGAGACATTGAAAATCTCGGCAAAAAAATACTGGCTGTTTTGAACGACAAAGAAACAGCAAAAAAAATATCTGTAAACAATATAAAAAAATCAAAAAATTATGATTGGGAAATAATTTACAAAAAATATATGCAAGAATACGAGGGACTTCTTAAATAATGCATAAAAATTCATAATACTTATAAACTTTAATTTTCTTTATTAAAAATGAAGGTGACTTTAATCTCTACTTCCACTTTTCCGTCGGACCAGGGTCTGAGAACTCTTTCAGCTTGCCTAGAAAGAGAAGGGCACGACGTTTTGATGATATTCCTTCCTTTGATTGAAGATTATACCAGAAAATATTCTGAAAGTGAACTTAACGAAGTATGGGAAAAAGCGAAGAACAGCCAACTTGTCGGAATTGGTTCAATGGAGAGCACCACCGGACGGGCAAAACAGTTAATAGATATCTTTCAGAAAAGAAACATCCCTGTTCTTTGGGGCGGACCTCACGCAACCTTCTTCCCGGAAAAATGTTTTGAAGTTTGCGACATGATTGTTGTTGGAGAAGCGGAAGATGCAATAATTGAAATTGCCGGCAAAATGGGGGAAAAGAAGGACTTGTCAAAAGTCCAGAATTTGTGGATTAGAAAAAACGGAAAAGAATATCAAAATCCTGTCCGCGCCCCCGCAAATAATCTTGATGTTCTCGCTCATCCTGATTATGAAATTGAAGACCAGTTGATTTTGGAAAATGGAAAACTGGTTCCATTCAGAGAGAACCATCTTTCAGGTATGATTTTCTTTCAAACAGAACGCGGATGTCCGCAGGCGTGCTCTTATTGCACGAATAATATTCTTCGCGCATTGTACAAAGGCAAGGGCGATTTGTTGAGAACGCACAGCGTTGATTATGTAATTGAAGAATTTAAAAGATTGAAAAAGAAATTTCCGTCAATAAAAGTTTTTGATATAAGAGATGAAACAATAACCGTTAGAAAACTTGATTGGTTAAGGGAATTCTCAAAAAGATACAGGGAAGAAATAGGAATCAGATTCAAATGCCTCGCTGAACCCGCGACTATGGCTTTCGGAGATGTCAGCGACGAGAAAATACGCCTTTTAGTTGAAGCGGGTTGCACGGATATAATTATAGGAATACAAAGCGGGAGCGACAGGTTGAACAAAGAAGTTTACAACAGATTCATAACTGCGGAACAAGTTTTGAAATGCGCTCAGATTCTGAATAAATACAAAGATAAACTGACTGTAATGTATGATATTATCAGTTGCAATCCATACGAGACTAATGAAGACATAATTGCGACAATAAGATTGCTGCAAAAAATCCCAAAGCCGTATTTTCTGAGCGTTAATAATTTGGTTTTCTTTGAAGGAACGCCTTTATATAGAAAAGCCATGGAAGATGGTCTTCTAAAAACTTATAATGACGAAGCAAGCAATTTAAATTATTGGGACAGATGGAAACACATTAAACTGAAAAAGAAAAATCCATATCTTAATTTGGTTTTGAACATGATGCGCGGTCCTTGCACTAACAGGAGATATGGGATGCTTCCCGCTTCGTTTGTGAATTATCTTACAAGGCAGGACATATTGGAATACCATGTAAAAAATGAAAAACCGACTTATGTCGTCGGTGAAGTTGTTGATGTAATGGACGATGTAAGGGAAAAAATTATCAAACCCGTTTATCGCTCAATGCCTGTTGAATTCAAATTGTGGTACGACAAAATAAGATACAAGGCGTGATTATTCTCCCGCGATTCTGAAATCTTTCATTTTTTCCGCGTATTTCGTCGGGTCTTTGATATCAGCCCAATAAAATCCTTCCTGTCTCAATCTGCACGCCAGACAAAAGCCGCAATGTTCTTTTTTCCCGATGTAGCAACTTGTTGTTTCCTTGAAATCAACACCGAGTTTTTTTCCAATGGAGATTATTTCTTCTTTATTGGCTTTTATCATCGGGGCAATTATCTTGAAATGTTTTAGACAAGAAATTTGCGACAAAGAATTTATCTCTTTCACGAATTCCATCGTCGTATCAGGATAACTTTCCGCACCTTCATTTTTGAAACCGACGAAGATATCGCTGATAATTTTTTCTTTTATATAAATTGATTCCGCAAATGCAAGCGAATAAGCGAGAAAAATGATGTTCCTGCACGGCACGTAGAATTTTTCAGACTCTTTCCTGGAATTTTTCAGTTCTTTCCTCTTTATTCTATTTATCTTTCCTGTTTTATTTATCAAAGACATGGAAAGTTTTCCTAATTCTTTTATTTTTATTTCATAAAATTTCGCGTTTATTTTTTCCGCGCATTTTCTTGAGAATTTTTTTTCCATCGCGGCGGATTTCTGTCCGTAATCAAAAAAAAGAATTAGTATTTTTTTGTAATTAAGTTTTTTTCTTACATAGTATGCCGTGGTAACGCTGTCAATTCCGCCGGAGCAAAGCACTATTGCGCTTTTCATGTGTAATCAGATTTGATAATCTTTATAAGTCTAATCAATCAGAATTCTTTATGAAAAAGCAGGCAAAGGATTTGAAAAAGAGCGACAAAATTAAAATAGCGGGCGGTCTTTTTGTTGTTTCTGAGTTGGAAATCTCCGACATTGGAAAACAGGGAAAGAGAAAAGTAAGAATTGTAATTTTGGATTCAAAGGGCGAGAAGACAGTTCTTATACGTCCTGAAGATTATCCGTTTGAAACAGAATGATACAAGTAGTAATCGCTTCTTTCAACGAGCCGAAAGCCACGACAAGATCAATCAATGCTTTTCTCTCGCAAGACACCAAGGAAGAATTTAAAATCATCGTCGTTGATCCGTTTCCGGAAACTGAAAATATTCTGAAAAAAGAAATTAATGATAAAAAAGTTTCTTTTTTTCTTGATCCTGGAGAAGGAAAAAGCTACGCTTTGAATTTGCTCCTTCAGGAAATTTATTCAAAAAATAAAAATGACATAATAGTTTTCACAGACGGCGACGTTTATGTTTCGGAAAATGTTCTGTCAGAAATATGCAAAGCATTCAAGAATTCAGAAGTGGGTTGCGTTACAGGAAAACCTGTTCCGATAGAATCAAGAAAAGAAAAATATGGATATTGGGCGCATTTTGTGTTTGAAGG
>CAZAOW010000013.1:0-6889 GCA_964487075.1 Candidatus Woesearchaeota archaeon
TTAACTTTTGAAATCCACTTCCATAATCTTTAAAAATTGTTCAAAGAAGGTAGTAATATGGTCGATAAACCTATGATTCTAATGCCCGAAGACGTTCAAAGGCTTCTTGGAAAAGACGCGCAGAGAAACAATATTTGGGCTGCAAAAATGGTTGCAGATATTGTGAAAACGACTCTCGGACCGAAAGGAATGGACAAAATGCTTGTTTCTCCGACGGGAGACATAATTGTAACGAACGACGGAGTCACGATTTTAAACGAAATGTCGATAGAGCATCCCGCCGCGAAGATGATGGTTGAAATCGCGAAGACGCAGGAGGCGGAGGTTGGAGACGGAACCACGACTGCCGTGATGCTCGCGGGAAAACTTTTGGAAAACGCTGAACGGCTTCTGGACAAAAAAATCCATCCCACCGTGATAACAAAAGGCTACAGGATGGCTGCCGAAAAATCGCAGGAAATTCTAAATGAAATAGCATTGAAAATAACTCCAAAAGACGAGGATGTTCTCAGGCAGATTGCGATGACAGCAATGACTGGAAAGGGCGCGGAGGACGCAAAGGAAAAATTCGCCGACATAATTGTTAAGGCAGTTAAGCAGATAGAAGTCGGAGGAAGAATTCATATTGATGACATAAAAATAGAAAAGGCAAAGGGCGACGGAATAGAAGACACCGAATTGATTGCGGGAATAGTTTTCGACAAGGAAAAGCTTTCCCATGATATGCCCTCAATAGTTCGTGGCGCGAAAATCGCGCTGATTGATTCTCCTCTTGAAATAAAAAATCCGGAGATAGACACGAAAATTTCCGTTTCAACTCCAGAGCAATTGCACGGATTTTTGGCGCAGGAGGAAAGGGAGATAAAAAATATGGTTGAAAAAATAAAATCTTCCGGAGCGAATGTAATTTTCTGTCAAAAAGGAATTGATGATTTCGCGCAATATCTTCTTTCAAAATCTAAGATTTACGCCTGCCGCCGCGTTGCAAGAAGCGACATGGAAAAACTTTCAAAAGCGACCGGCGCAAAAATCGTGAGCAACTTCAACGAGCTAACGAACATGGAACTTGGTTCCGCCGAAATTGTCGAGGAAGTGAAGCACGGAGAGGAAACATTTACATATGTCCGCGGCTGCTCGAATCCGAAGGCATTGACGATTTTAATTAAAGGTGGCACGATGCATGTAATGGATGAAATTGAGCGCGCTATAAAGGATGGTTTGGGAGATGTTATATGCTCTTTGAAATCTGGTTTGATTGTTCCAGGCGGAGGCGCGGTTGAAATGGAGCTTGCGAAAAGATTGCGCGAATTCGGGCACACTTTAAGCGGAAGGGAACAGCTTGCCGTAGAGGAATTTGCCTCCGCATTGGAATTTATTCCTACAACTCTTGCTGAAAACGCGGGATTGGATCCAATTGAAGTTCTTACAGAATTGAAATCAAAGCACGATTCCGGGGAAAAAAATGCCGGAATAAATCTTTTCACAAACAAGGTTGAAAATGTTCTTCATTCAAAGATAATAGAACCCCTGAAAATAAAAACGCAGGCGATTAATTCCGCGACGGATGTTTCGATAATGATTCTGAGAATTGACGATGTCATTGCCTCTTCTGGAAAATCTCCCATGAAAGGAATGCCGCGCGGAATGGACGAATACTGACTTTAAGATGGATATTGAAGATTTGGTTGAAAAATATTTCAAAGACGTGGAAATTAAAAGCATAGGTCTTGACGAAAATGTGGACGGAGGCACATTTCCCGCATTTTTGGACATTATTATTCCAAAGAATTTCTTTCTTGAATATTTAAAATTGAGAAGATTAAAACCAGAGATTGAAAATAATCATTCGGGACATTTGCCCCATGGAGATGAATTTTTAATTGAAATTGGACTTGTCGCAAGATTGATGCGCTCGGATAAAATTCCAAGATATATAAGTCCAGGAAGTTCCAGAGATGAGGCTCTTGAATATTTGAAGTGCGCGGGAAAAGATATTTATGTGAGAAATGAAAGTTCTATGGCGTCTTATATAAATCAAAATCAAATATGCCTCGCGGTTTTCGAAATTCTTGCGGAAGGTTGGGATGAATACTGATTTAATTTCCGTTTCGAGCCAATAATTGAGGATATCTTTTTTGTTTCGGCACAAGCTCGATAAAATCAGATATTGAATTATAATCCAAGTAAGCGGTTATGCTGCCCCCCGCCGCGTTCGTCAATTCAATGCCGTTTTCTTTCAGTTGCTCTTCTGAATCATAATTTCCCCGGACAATCTGCGTGTTTTTTTGCTCATAAGACGTTTCTTTCGCGATTAATCTTCCAACCACAATTTGCTTGTCGGGTTGCGGAGCGGTTTCCCACTCGAGGCTGAAATTCGGCTTCAGCGTTATCTCGAGCCTTCCGAATTTTCCTACAAAATCTTTTCTCTCAATTTTTTCCTTTTCCATTTAATTCAATAAAAAAATAATTTATAAGCCTTTTCAAACAGGCTATCTGAAGTTTTCCGAATAAGCCAAAAACAAATTTCCGATGAACTCAAATATATTTACAATGTTGAAAATCATTTTGTTTTTAAATTTTAATAGATTAATTGTCTAACTGAAAAGCCATCTGAAGAAATTGATTATCGCTTCAATGAATCTGACGAACCAAGATTTCTGAACCGGAGTTGCCAAGTCTATTGCCGTTGAAACTGTTCCTTGTGTTTGCGCTTCGTACTTGTTCCTGTCCGGGTCGTCGTAAACAAAAGTGACTTTCTTGTTTGAAGAATCATTATCGTCATCATCGTCATTGCTTGTATCAACTCTGAATGTAACCAAATCGCTTCCAATGTTTCCCGCAATATCCGAGGCGTAAACAGTCCATCTGTTTATTCCTTCGGTTGAAGTTATTGAGAAGCTTCCACTGCAGGCAACTGCGGTTGAGTTTGTGACTCCAAGATTTTTAGAATACCAGCAAAGATTCAAGTTTCCTTCCGCATCCACGGCGGCGTAATTAAGGATTGTAATTCCCGAATCATAATCCGTTCCAAGAGGGAATGTTATTGTTATAACCGGAGCATTCGTATCTAAAACCGCGCCGACGTTTTTTATAATTCCTGTTTCAGAATCGGTTCCAACATTTCCAGCAGCGTCGGTGTCTCTCACATAAAGAGTGAAAGCCGTTGCGTTTGCAAGAGCGTTGAATCCGTTCAATGCATTAATTTGCGTCGCTCCGCTCGTGCAAGGAACCCAAGCTGAATTATCAATGGAACATTGCGGGCTTGTGACTTCGTCGTCGGAGAATGAGATAAATTCGCTTCCCGAAACCTGGTTTCCGTTCAATGGGAACGCGATATTCAAAAGAGGAGAGATTGTGTCAACAGTGAACGTTCTGCTTCTTTGAGCGACGTTTCCCGCGTCATCTTCCGCGTAAATTGTTATTGTGTTCAATCCCTCAGCGACATTTATTGATTGCGTTGTAGAGTAGCATCCAAGGGATAATTTTGTAACCCCTCCATCCAAACTATATTGGCATGGAAAAAGATTTCCATTGTCGGTTATGGAGTATATCATTTGAATTGGATTTGTGTTTACAAGAGCCCCATTGGCTGGGTTTTGGATTGTGATTTGAGGAATTTTTGAATCTAGTTGCATTACATTGAGATTTATTGTATCTGTGTCATAGCTTGAACCTTGATGCCCGCTTACTTTTAATTCGTAATTTCCGCTTCCTCCGTAAATTGAAGGATTTATGGTATATGTTTTTGAAAAATTGTTGTCATTCACAACTTTTTCATTTCTGAATGTGTAAATCAAATTTCCGTTTTTGTACAATTTCACTCCTACATAAATCGGCGAATCTATGTCTCCGGCATTTGCCGTAAATTGAACTTGTTCTCCGTTGTATATATCTATGCTCGAGCTTTCATCCTGCCAGTATGCCCATGCATTGAAAGCGCTTATGGAACTAATTAAAAATATTCCTACAAAAATCAAGGAGAGAATTTTTCCTGTTTTCATTTTACTTAACCTCTCTGAAAAGTCCGAATGTTAAAGTGTATTTGTTGCTTTCAGGATTCCATCCGACCCTTATGTCCGTTCCGACTTGAAGCAAAACATCTGGGATTCTGATTCCAGCCTCAATTGTTAATGAATCTTTTGTATATGCCTCATCGCTTGTTTTTCTGTCCTGAACGGCGCCCCTTTTCACGAATGACTCATCTTCGTGTTGAGTTCCCATTTCATGATTGGCGAAAACCATTATAGGAACATCGGTTCTTCCGACAACATTATCAAGAGTGTATCCCGCTCCAACGGAAATTGTTTTTCTGTCTCTTCTTTCTCTTATTCCTGAAAACACAACTTCATTTTCTAGGGGTTCATTCACGCTTTTCAATTTTTCAGTATCCATTGAACCGACACGCAACTCGTAAACAATATTTCCCGGAGTAACCAAGTTTGCCCCATACGCTCTCGAATCTTCTCCCATTGTATATGTCGCTCCGATTTCGTATGTTGAATGAGGTTGCGGTGTTTCCTGTTGTCCATTTACGACAGGAGCTTTAGGTGCAGGAGCTTGAGGCGCGGGTTTTCCCGCATCAGCGTTCATTTGTTTCTGCGTATCGGCACGAGCTTTGGCAAAAAGATATTGATCATATTGTCCGTCAACACGTCTTTGATCTGATGTTGGTTTCCATTTTCCACTCTCAATGTAAACCCATTTTCCGCCTTTAGAAGAATATTCTATTTCGTCTCCGTTAACATTTGGAGCGGTGAATTTTACGCCGTCTTTTTTTGGCGCAGAATAAGCGACGTTGGTAGCCAATGCAATTCCTGCTATTGTTCCTAAAACTTTTGATGTCAAGTTTTTCATAGATTTTCTCAAGAAAAGATATTTATAAATGTTTCTCTTTTGTTGCTATTACATAGTTACTATTGGTTGTTACAATTATAAGATTACAATAAATGTCGACGGCAAACGAAAATGCGCGAGCCGGGAATCGAACCCGGGCAACCTCGTCTTTGCTTTGCTCTCAGGCACTTGTAGTTTCTTTGAGCGCCGAATCTTTCTTTTCTAAAGAAAGTTGGGCATTGGCAAGGCAATATTCTGCCACTAAACTACTCGCGCGTAAAAACCTCCAGCGGGTTTTTACGAATCCCGCAACCATTGCTGAATCTAAATTTTACGAATCCCGCAACCATTGCTGAATCTAAATTTTACGAATCCCGCAACATTTTGTTTTTTACGAATCTTGCAATGATTAACACAAAAAAATGGAACTTTAAAAATCTTTTAGAATTACTTAAAACAAATGTCACAAAATTTATCGACGCTTTTATCTTGAGACATGTGAATGTTGCAGATTATCTTTGATTTTCTTAATGAGCTGGAAAGCGCATAAAGTTTTTTCATTATGTCTTGATTGTTCTCTATGATATCTTTTGCAGCTCTTTTTATGTCGTCAAGATCTTTTCCCGAAAATTTTATTTCGCTCCCTCTTTTTGAGCTTAAATATTGCGAAATCGCTGCATCGGTAATTCCCAAAATTTCCGCTGTTTTTTTCTGGCTTAAATTGTACTCTTCAACAAAAATCCTAGCCAACTCGCGCCTTAAAGCGGGAATCAAATACCAAACTTCAATTTCCTGAGGCATTACCTTTACCATGAAAAATTAACAATTGTTCACTATTTAAGTTTTTAGAATTCTTCTCAACTCTTCAAAAGCCTTTTTAGGATTTTCGCTGTTTTGCAGATAACTGCCGACGGCAAATCTATTTGCCCCCGTCTTTGAGGCTTTGCGAATATTTTCAAGGTTCATTCCGCCATCAACCTCAATATCAATCTTCTTGTTCAGTTTTTTTAAATCTTTGACTTTTTCAAGTGCTTTTGGAAGAAATCTAGATCCGTATTTTCCGGGATTAACCGCCATCACCAAAACAATTGAGATTTTATTCAAAAAAGGTTTTACTTTTTCAACTGAAGTTTTTGGATTTATTGCAATTCCAACTTTTTTTCTTTTGCTTCTGATTAGCTTAATCATTTCTTCCGGATTTTCTCCGGATTCCAAATGAAAGATTATTGTATCAACTTTTTTCCAGTTTTTCGTAATCCAAATCTCGGGATTTTTAACCATTAAATGTGCTTCATATTTTCTGCCTCTTGGCAAAATCCAAGAAAACCAGAGAGATTTATTTTTGACGAATTTTCCATCCATGATGTCCAGATGATAAAACTCTGATTCAATTTTCTTTATTCTCTCATTAAGTTCTTTTTGAGAATTTGCAATAATCGACGGGATAATAAGTTTTTTCATTTTCCTATGCTTGTTCTGGAAACGTGAAAATTTTTAATTTTCATCTCAAATACTCCAGTATCTCCGGAAGTTCTTTAATTCCGGCATCGTCGCTGAAATGCCCCTTAGCATGAAGAACAACTATTTTTGCGCCAAGCTTTTTTTTGAACAATTCTTTGTCAGACAGCGGAACATCTGGATCGTCATCGGAAAAAATAGCAATTATCTTCTTGGCAATTTTTTTGACTTTGTCGCAATCCACGGGTGTTTCAAGCCACGGCTTTGCAATGCTTTTTTCTTTTTCAGTTTCCAAAAAAGGCAGATTAAAAAACCCGGCGACAAAAACTAAACTCCCTGTTTTTGAGCTTTCCGGCAAGGTTTCCAGATATCTCATGATTGTTTGGCATCCTATGCTATGCCCTATGAAATAAGTTTCTTCATCGCATTTTCCCGCAATCTCTTTTATTTTTTCAACCCAAGTTTCAATTTGAGGAGCTTTCGGTTTGGGCATTTCAGGAACAGCAACTTCAAATTCTCTTTTTTCCAATTCTTTTTTTAACCACGGAAGCCAGCAATCATTTGGATTTCCGTCCCAGCCGTGAATTATGAAAACTCG
>CAZAOW010000013.1:6989-9242 GCA_964487075.1 Candidatus Woesearchaeota archaeon
ATATAAAATTTATAAAACTAACTTACTTTGTTTGATTATCAAAAGAGGAAAAATGAGAGTAGCAATAAACGGCTTTGGGAGAATTGGGGAAAGTGTCCTTAAGACTGCACTGGACAAAAAAATAAACGTCGTTGCAATAAATGCGATTCACGGAGTCAAGGACGCAGCTTACACTGTCAAATATGATTCTGTTTATGGAAAATTCAAGGGCAAGGTTTCAATAAAAGGAAAAGATCTGATTATTAATGGAAAAAAGATTCATGTTCTTTCCGAGCATGAAATTGAAAAACTTCCCTGGAAAAAACTGAAGATTGATGTTGTTGTTGAAAGCACAGGGGTTTTCAGGCGCCGCAAGGATGCATTAAAACATATTTTCTCAGGGGCAAAATATGTTCTTGTAACGGCTCCAATGAAAGACTCTCCTGACTTGACAATAGTTCCGGGAGTCAATCACAAGAAATTGAAAAAATCGCATAAACTGATTTCTGTGGCTTCATGCACTACTAACGCCAGTGCTCCGGTTGCAAAAGTTCTTGATGATAATTTCGGAATAAAATTCGCATTTTTGTCAACGGTTCATGGGTATACCTCAAGCCAGGCTCTTGTCGATTCTTCAGATGAAAAAGACCCGAGAAGAGGAAGAGCCGCAGCAATAAATTTGATTCCGACTACAACTGGAGCTTCTGAAGCAGTAATACAAGTTTTGCCGGAGTTAAAAGGAAAGTTGAACGGTTTGGCTTTAAGGGCCCCCGTCTTGGACGGCTCCATAATAGATTTTGTTGCTGAAGTGAAAAAACCGGTTAATGTCAAGAAAGTGAATTCGGCTTTCAAAAAAGCGGCAAAAAAAGGAATGAAAGGAATAATTGAGTACAGCGAAGATGATTTAGTTTCTTCCGATATTATTGGAAACTCAAATTCTGCAGTTTTTGATTCAAAACTTACTGAAGTAGAGGGAAATCTTGTCAAAGTTTTGGCGTGGTATGACAATGAATACGGTTATTCCTGCCGTGTTGTTGATGTGATAAAAATGCTTGAAAAGATTAGATAATTTTTCTTAAAAATCTCTCAACAAGATATGGCAAATATAAATCTGGCTAAACTTACATCAGAGCCGACTACAAAACCAGTAATTTTAAACGAACTCAAAACTGTAAAAAAACCCGAAGCCGCAAAAGTAATTCCTAGAACTAAAGAACATCTCGCTCTCTTTTTAATCATTGGTTAAGCTTAAATGATTATTAATATTTTTCGAATGATAATTTTATATATTTTGTTTGCTTTTAAATAAAATGACCCACCACACAATAAAATCTCTTGGAAATATTGCGGGAAAAAAAATCCTCCTCCGTGTGGATTTAAATTCCGATGCAGTCAACGGCAAAATCGTGGAGTCACCGCGGATTGAAGCGCATAGCGAAACAATAAAATTTCTTCAAAATAAAAAAGCCAAGATTGTGATTCTTGCCCATCAAGGAACTCCTGGCAAGAAAGATTGCTTGAGCTTGAAACAGCATGCAAAATTGCTAAACAAATATGTAAAAATAAGATTTGTTCCGGAAGTTATTGGAAAAAAATCATGGTCTGCGATTTCATCTTTAAAATCAGGTGAAGCCCTGCTTTTAGAAAATGTGCGATATCTTAAATCCGAGCTTGAACCATCAGCGAATAATGACTTTGTCAATTTTATGAAGGAGCTCGAATTTGATTTTTATGTTAATGATGCTTTCTCCGTGTGCCATAGAAATCAAACATCAATTGTTTCTTTTCCAAAAGTCTTTCCGTCGGCAATCGGTTTAGTGTTGGAAAACGAATTAAGAAATGTGGAAAAGTTAAAATCAAAAATAAAAAATTGCCTTTTCATTCTTGGCGGGGCAAAATCAAAAGATTTGATGCCGTTGCTTGGAAAAGGCGCGGTTTTATCAACGGGAAAATTGAGCCTTCTTTGTTTAATTGCTAAGGGATATAATCTTGGAAAAGAAAATGCTCTCCTAAAAAAAGACTTTGATTTGATTCCAAAAATAAGAAATCTAAATCATGTAAAAACTCCCATTGATTTGGCAGTAAATGCAAACGGAAGAAGAAAAGAACTTAATTTGGAGGGATTTCCGCAGAATTATCCTGTTTGGGACATAGGAAAAAAAACGATGCAGAATTACATTCATGAAATAAAAAACCTCAAGGGAAATCAAGCGATATTTTTTAAAGGCGCCCCAGGAATGTTTGAATTCAGGAATTTTTCTGCCGGAACACGCG
>CAZAOW010000013.1:9252-9643 GCA_964487075.1 Candidatus Woesearchaeota archaeon
GTAATTGCCGGCGGTTCGTCTTCAGACGCAATAAAGAAATTCGGAATAAACAAAAAGAAATTCGGATATGTCTCCCTCAGCGGCGGCGCTCTTGTAAAATATCTGGCTGGAGAAAAATTGCCGGGTTTGGAAGCTTTGAAGTGAAGAAATTGGGGTTGAGATAATATTTATAAAATATTTATATCTAATAAAAAAGTGAAAAATGTATTAAAGGGATACATTAGCGAAAGAAAAGATATAACTTTCAAATTGGATAGATTGAAAACAAATCCTAGAAGAGAATGTGGCGCACATCCCTTACATGGTAAATTAAAAAATAAATGGGCTTGTTGGCTTGGTTCAAATATAAGATTAATTTATATAATAGATGATAAAAGCAAAATAATATTTC
>CAZAOW010000013.1:9653-9874 GCA_964487075.1 Candidatus Woesearchaeota archaeon
GAAAGTGTTGGAACGCATAAAATATATTAGTAAATAAATTCTTCTATTTTTCCTTTTTTTCTATTTTCTTCACTTTCTTCAATGTCTCTCATTAATTCTTTATCCTGCAATATTTCTATTGTTGACTTTATTCCTTCAATTTGTCTCATAAAATCATCAAGTTCCTCCCTAGTAACGTTTATTTCTTTCTCCATATTTAATTGATATATTTTTATATTAAA
>CAZAOW010000014.1:0-9518 GCA_964487075.1 Candidatus Woesearchaeota archaeon
GTTATGCAAATCTCCCTTTGCGATTCCTTTTTCCCAAGGTATATGGGAATCACTTTGTATCTTGAAAAATTTATTTTTCATCGTGTTAATTGTAGCTTAACGAGTCGTTTATTATTTCTTTCACTTTTTCAATAATGCCGTCGGAAATCGCCAGTTTTATCTCTCTCATTCTTCCTCCGCGCCCCTTTGAGATCACCCGCACGTTTATTATTCCAAGCATGTCAAATTCTTGGATTATGTCGCTCACTCTTCTTTGTGTTAGAACTTCCAGTTTGTGTTTTCTGCACAAATCCGAATAATAATTGTAAACATCTCCCGTAAAAATTATTTCTTTTCCGGAATTTTCCCCGTTTTGTTTTAAATTCGTTTGTGGATTTTTCCCTTTTTTTGAAAGATGAATTATTGAATACAAAACAAGCTGAAATTGTTTCGGCTCTGTTCTTACAACATCAAGAATTTTATCCCTCTCTATTTTGTTGTTCGCTTCGTCTATGTGTTTCAATAAAACTCTTTTGCTTCCGTCTCTTTCTGCGAGTTCGCCCGCAATTCTGAGCAAATCCAAAGCCCTTCGCGCGTCTCCATGTTCCCTCGCGGCGAAGGCCGCGCATTTCTCAATCACTCCTTCGTGCAAAACATTTTCCTTGAAAACTTCTTTGGCCCTGTGCTTCAAGATTTCTTTCAGCTGCATCGCGTTATACGGCGGAAAAACAATTTCTTCTTCCGACAAAGAACTCCTCACTCTCGGATCCAATCCCTCCAAAAAAGTCAAATCGTTGCTGATTCCAACAACACAAATCTGACTTTTTGACAACTCTGAATTAAGTCTTGTTAAATTATACAAAAATCCATCGGAAATTTTTTTTATCGTCTGGTCTATTTCATCCAAAATTAAAATCACGATTTGTTTTTCCGCGTCAATAAGCTCAAGAAATTTGCTGTAAACAGCTTCGGTTGGAAGCCCGGTGTCTGGAACGCGACCCCCGAGCTTTTTTACCAGTTCAGCGAGAATCCTGTATTCGGTGTCGGAAATTTTTTTGAGTTTGCAGTTTAGATATTCAACTCTTAAATTAAATTCTCCGGTTTTGTCGGCTCTTTTTAACAAACCCTCTTTCACATATTGAACCGAAAGTGTTTTCCCCGTCCCTGTTTTCCCGTAAAGGAAAAGATTGCTTGGTTTTTCTCCCCTCAAAATCGGGGCGAGAATTGAGGCGATTTGTTTGATTTGTTCTTCCCTGTAAGGAATCTCCTTCGGCTGATAGTTATTTTGTAAAATTGATTTGTTCTTAAAAATAAGATTTCTGTCAAAAGATTCAAATATCCTGTCCAAATCACCCGTTTCTTTAGGCATTTTATGTATAAAGCGAATCGCGCACAGAATTTAATTTTAGTCTCGTCATATTCAACCCCGAAAAATAATCTTATTTGTGTTGCGTCTCCCACACACCACAATTTCGTCTGGAAGTTTTCCTTTCAGATTATTTCTCTTCGGAAAAAATTCAGTTTAGTATATAAACAATTATAACTACTTGGAAAGAAGTACACCCCGTTTTCCTGTGGAAAGCGGGATTATTTTATGAAAATTCCAGTTCTTTGAATATTTATGAAAAACGTAAAATTTTAAAAATTTGTGAAAAACGTAAAAAGAAGTTAACTTAATATTTAGAAATTAATTTGATATTTTAATATGAAATTCCCTTTTCGGGCAAAAACCCAAAAATAGAAAAAAGGGCGATTAATTAATAATAACCGATGTTTTAGTAATAATTGATATTCATTAAACTATATATAAATAGCTTCGGCACCGGGTTTTTATATATAATATAACTGATATAATTATTTTATATATAATATAACAAGTTGATAAATATAATTAATATTCATTAAACATATATACTATAATATATAAAAATTTTTAAATAAAAATAAAAAAGAAAAAACCCCGAAATCATTTTTAAACTTTTCTACACGAAACCAAGGACTGTGGGACTGCATAGTATATTCAATTTCACAGCAATATTTATAAATTAATCTTAATTCAACCGAGAATGCAAAAGAATCCTTTCAGTTCGGTTCTCGGCAAGATGATTGTAACAAAAGAAGGCAAAAGGCTTGGTTTTGTAAAAGACGTTACATTTGAAACCGGTTCCGGAGAAGTCATTCATATTGTGGTGAGAGACACAACACCTTACATTAGAAACCTAAACCTGGAACACGCCGGGGCAAACGACGTTTTAATCCCCTACAACGCAATAATCGCAATAGGTGATTTCGTCATAGTTTCGGAAGAAGATTTGGTTTGAGTTTTAGGGCGGTCCGGCGGGTCTGATCTGGTCTTTATTTATTAAATATTAAGCCCCATAAAACCCGTACATTATAAACCCCAAAATTTGTTTTAAATCTAAAACTTCTTTTTTTCTACATAAATATTTAAATATCCCCCTTCAAACTTATTAAAATGAAAACAGCAAATTTTCTCGTTTCCCGTGGGGGGGTTCGTTAAAATGAAATATGCCGGATTAAGGCTTAGTAAGATTGAAGCAGAAAAGCTCGAAGAAAAAAAAATGGGAAATATTAACGTCAGTTCTAATTTTCATCTTGGGGAATTCAAAAAAGAGGATTTAGTCAAGGACGTCAGAAAACAAATTTACAGCTTTGAATTCACATACCTCGTTGAGTATGAAAATATCGCAAAGATTTCTTTTAAGGGCGCTGTTTATGTGGAAGTTGATTCTTCCGAAGACAAAGATTTGCTGAAAAATCTTGAGAAGCCGGGTTACAAACTCTCAGACAATGATTTGAGAAAATTCATTCTTGATATAGTTCTTGCAAGAACGCATGTTGAGTGTCTTCATCTGGAAGAAAAGCTCGGATTGCCGTTTCATATACAATCTCCGAGAGTAAGTTTCGGAAAGGAATAACCCGGAGAATCAGACGTTTGGAGATTCTGTTCTAGAAATAAGATATCAAGTGTATTCTGTAATTTTTTTAAGGTGTGTGGTGTTTAAGCTAAAATAAACAGTTCATTCGGGTTATTTTGAGAATCCGCAACCTGCGAATAATTTTTAAACTTATACCGAATAACTTTAAAACCCGATTTTATTAACTTCTTTATGAGAATTTCAGAGGTGAAAAGAGAGAAGATTTCAGAACAAATTCTCGCCGTTCTTTATTCAAGTTTTCCAAAAATGCTGTTCACAGCGCAGATTGCGCGGGAGATTGCAAGAGACGAAGAATTTGTAAAAAATCTAATGCATTCTCTGAAAAAGAAAAACCTAGTCTCAGAAATAAAAAAGAACCGCAAGGGCGTTTCGTATCTTAAAAGAACTCGGTGGAAACTTGGCGACGAAATATACAAGGCGTATAAAGGTTATCAAAAATTCTAGATAATCTTTTATACCAGAATCTTCTGAAGACTGCATGGATTCCATAAAAGAGGCGTTCCAAAAAATCAAGCAAGACATTGAAATCCTTAGATTAAGCATAGAAGAACTCGCGAAAGAAATGATTTTTTTCCAAGAGGAAATGGAAAAGATAAAAAAAGCGACCGAAAATTTGTATTTGAATAATCCGGCATATGCTGAAAAAAATCCAGCAGACAGACATGTTTTTCCAACAAATCCAACACAGATCCAACACATAAATGACCTTTACAGACTGTTAAAGGCCAGAAATACTAACATCTCCACAGGAAATGAAGGAGTTCCAACAGACAGACAGACAAACCAACAGACAGACAGACAGACAGAAAATCCCCCCTTTTTACAAAAAAGTACCATAAGAACCATGAATGATTCTTTAGAGGTACTTAATTCTCTTGACAACATCAGAAAAGAAATAAGGCTAAAATTTAAAAGCCTTACAGACCAGGAGATCCTTATATTTTCTGCAATTTATCAAATGGAGGATGAAACCGGGTTTGCAGATTACAAGTCCCTCTCGCAAAAATTAAATCTTACAGAGAGCTCAATACGGGATTATGTCGGAAAACTGATAAAAAAAGGAATTCCCGTCGATAAAAACAAATTGAACAATAAGATAGTCTGCCTAAATATTTCAAAAAATCTAAAAAACGCGGTTTCTCTCCAAACAATTCTTGCACTAAGAGAACTTTAAAGCGTTGTTCGGTGTACAGAAAAACTATAGATGCCGTCCTCTCGGATCACATCCTCTTTCAAAAAGCATGAAAAACTCATTTTTTTAATCTTTTAGACGTTTAAAAGACAAATTTCTTTAACTCTCATTTTTTAATGTCTCCTCTGATCTTTGAACGAAAACCTATTCTCATCTTTTTATTTTTGAACAATTCCTTCCGGGATTTACTCTCACTTCTTAATATTTTTACCTTTACTTTTCATTATCTTGCTCTGTTTTGCTCTTTCTAACTCTCACTTTCGCCTTTTTTAAGAGTCTTTCCTTTATTTCCGCAGGGATAAAGACCCTTTTTTTACCATTTTTCTCGCTTATCTCTTCAACGATTCCCTCACTTTTGGCTTTTATTGCATTAATCTGCCCCCTTACTGTTGATCTCTCTTTTCCAAGCACCGATGCAATGTCGTCGTAACTTAATTTCATTTCGGTATTAAGCAGAACCCAAAGGATTGCTCTTTCAGACACAGAAAAACTATCTAAATTTGGTGTTTGAACACCTGTTTGAACACCTGTTTGAACAGCATAAACACCTGTTTGTTTATTCAATATCTGTTTGGGTGTTTTAAACAGGTGTTTTGGACCCACGCTCTCCATTAAAGAAACAATGTTTTTCAATTCATCAACGTCTTCTTTTATCGTCGATATAATCTCTTTTAATCCCTCAATATCTCTTTTGTGGCCCTCTCTGTGGGAATCAAGGTGTTTGATCCACTCGCCAACACCTTGGATATCTTTTTTTACAGAATCAAAACCTTTTTTTGTTTCCTCTTTTATTTTGTGAGACTCTTTTTTTCCATGATAATATCTTGAGAAACATAATTTAAAAATCTTTTGTTTCCGACGGAGAGGAGCCGCAAATCCTGCTTAAAAACAACCCAATTTGCCCTGTTAAAAACCTCCAAAATTCTTTAAATTTTCTCATTTTCTCTAAAAAAAGTTGGACAAACAGCTGTTTAAACAGCGACAAACACTTGTTTAAAATCGCGCCCGTCCTATGCCGGAATTAAATTCACAATTCAATCAAATAACAAACCTAACCTAAGTGCACAAATCCCCGGAAAAATAAAATTAATGCAAAAAATTTCCCGGAAACTATTATTTTTGTTCAAGACTACTAAGTGCTTCTAAAAATAGAGTAATCTTTATATACATCAATCTCTTCTTAATTTCCCGTATGGGACAGGCGCTGACAACGATTTGCGGGAATTTCAAGGTGGAAACGGAATTAAAAATTACTCCCGAAAATTTCTGGAGAAAATTTCCCAAAGACTTTTCCTGTCCTAAAGCAGACACTTCAGGGGGCTATGTATTCTGCAAAGAAGCAAACCTAAGACCATGCCCTGTTTACAGCGCATTAACGCGTTTTTCCACGCCAAACGGACATTTTTCAGAAGGAGAAACCAAGATAAATTTAGAAGAACTGCCGTATTATTCTCAATTCACAAACCTAACCTAAGTGCACAAAATAAATCACAATAGTTTTTATAAAGCTAGAATTTTATAAAAATAAATGCATAAAGATAAAGCAGGCAAGCCATTAACAGAAGGGTTTTACAGGGACGATTCTCCTATCGGGTTTGTGGTTTATTTTACCGGAAAAGAAACTGCAGGGGGCGGAGCAATTGTGGAAGGGTACGATGGATTGAGTGAAGAGCTGTCCGTGTATACGTCAGAGATTACATGCAGATTATCGCCCATGGATCTTTCTGAAGATTTATCTGAACTGTTTGAAGAACAGAACCTTAAATTAAAATCAAATCAAGAATGGGTTGAAAGAAAACAATCGCAATTGGAGCTAATTGCTAAGGCAGAAGCGGACCGCACAAAAACAACCTCCTCACCAATTACTCCACCAGATTCTAAAAGTCAGGGGAGCGGTGAAGCTCCTTATTTAGAAGACGATATCCCCTTCTAACTCCTTAGACCAGTTATAAGCGTAAATACTTCGTACAAGATATATTGCCGGAACTTTTGAAAAAGTGCTGTATTGGGCATTAGCTTAGGATTCCCAGACGGAAAACCTTGATGGAAGAAAGGTTTGAAGTTTCTGCATATTGTTGCCGTATACTAAGGTTAGGAAAGGTTTATAATAAATAGTTAGGTACTCCTCAATAGAAATATTTATAAAATAGGAGTACCTAACCAAAACATGGTTTATCACGTTGTTAAAGAAGTCAAAGGAAAAAAATACAATTACTTAATTCACACTTTTAAGGATTCTGGAAAAACAAAGAAAATTACTAAATACATTGGTCCTGGAAAGCTGCCAAAGGAAAAAATAAAAAAATTAATGGAAGAATCAAAAATTCATTTTGAAACCCAAATAATTCTACTTAAACAAAATCTCGCGATTAATACCTATAAGGCAGAGTTTTTGACTCCCGAAAAAGTTAAATGGGTTCAAGAATTGCAGAATCAATATATTTCCTATTTTGAGCCGTTTTCAGAAATTGAAAAGAAAAATTACGACGATTATTTTAAAGTTAAATATATTTATAACTCTGCAAGTATTGAAGGAAACACTCTGACTATGGGGGAAACCGGTCTAATTTTAAAAGAAGGGATTATGCCGACTGGAAAATCTGTAAGAGAAGTAAAAGAGATAATTAATTTAAAGAATTGCATAGATTTTCGTAGAGATTACAAAGGGGATGTCACAGAGGATTTTATAAAAAAACTAAACAAAACTATTCTTGAAGGAATAAACAATGGTGGCGGAGAATATAAGAAAAATCCTAATTATATTTCTGGAACTGATTTTGAACCGACTCTCCCTATGATGGTTCCTTTGGAAATGCAAGGATTGATTAAGTGGTATAATGAGGAAAAAAAGAAAAGACATATTTTGGAATTGGCGTGCATCTTTCATCAAAAATTTGTAATGATTCACCCTTTTCCAGATGGTAATGGAAGAACTGTAAGGGAATTATTCAATTTTATCTTATCAAGAAAAAGATTCCCAGAAATAATTTTTCAAGTTAAACAAAGAAAAGAATATTTTGATGCTTTGGAAAGGGGAGACCATGGAGATTTTAAGCCGCTTATAGAATTTTCTTTCAAAGTTTTAAAAGAAGAATACAAGGAAATTTTTAATCAGACTAGAGGATTAGATAATTGGTTGTAGTTTTTTTAAGATATTTTTAATGTCTCCAATGATGGTCAAGAAAATAAACCCCTGCAATTATTGAAACTAATCCTAAAAAACCAGCAATATATCCTCCCCCAAACACAGCGGTAAAGAAAAATCCGAAGGATAAGACGAAAAGAAACATAGCAAGCAATTTACTTCCAACAAATTTTAACAACCCCATTTTATCACCACTACTTTTTCATTTATATCTTTTTTGGTTTTAATCTAATCCCACTTCCATCTAAGAAGAATAAAAATCGCAAGTAAAATTAAACCCAAAATCCAGACAGGTAAAATTATCTTACCTGAATTGGAAAAATATGGGCTTAAGGAAGCTCCGAGAAAGGAAGAGGATATCCAAATACCTGATTCAAGCAAAATTTTCATAAGCTTATTCATCAAATTAAACAAAACTCAGAAATATTTAAAGATTATTATGCTACGTTTTCTATCCCAAAAACATTTATAATCTACACCTGTATACAATTGTAAATGGAAACAACAATAAGGGTTTCTCAGGAAGTCAAAAAAAGCCTAGATAAAATGAAAATTTATTCAAGAGAAAGCTACAACGACATAATAGAATTGCTTCTTGAAGACACAAAGGAAATTAACGAGAAAACAAAAAGAGAAATCGCTGAAGCGAGAAAGAGAATAAAAAAAGGCGAAGTTTATTCTCATGAAGAAGTCGGTAAGATGTTGGGGTTGTAACGACTTACAAGATTATCTGGGATAAAATTCCAAAAGAAACTCTACAAAAACTGCAATCCCATATTTCCTCAAGAATTTTTAAAAAAGTTGTAGAGCTTTCCGAAAATCCTTTTTCAAAAGACATTAAAAAACTGAAGGGTGAATCCGCATTTAGATTGCGAGTCGGAGATTACAGGATTATTTTTGACATTGACATTAAAAATAATATAATTTATATTTTAAGATTGGGACACAGAAAAAATATTTATGATTGATTTTTTATCTTCCCCAACTCCGCCTATAATTCTCGTCTAGCATAAATCGCAACCTGTCCTTCTAGAACCCTAACCCCTTCTGGAGTATTCTCTAGGGCGGTTTCTTCAACGACAAAATCCAAATACCCCTGTCCTCTTGCCCTAAATAAAAATTCTGGAACACTGCCTTTTGGGCAGTTAACATAAAGAACCCGTCCCTCTCTCCAATGGGTATTTGGTATAGTGTGGGAGTTAACCCAACTAGGTGCGTGAGGAATTATTATTCCTTCCATTGCGGATTTAACCTCTTGTTTCAGTTCATTACATTTGGTAATTAATCCCTGCCTTTTTATCTCATTTCTTTGTCGTATTCTTTCTTTCAGATTAATTACATTTGTCATAAAAAATCCACAAAAAATCTAATTAAAAACCTTTCCCCGCTCCCCCTCACTTCTCCAAGTGTATTTTTTCATTTCCTGCTTTTAGATTTGTATTTTAACAATTTAAAAAGCCCTTTCTCGGGTTTGTAAACTTTATCAGGAAAATTTTCAACAAGTTTCCAAACACATCCATTCGCCGTTTTCGGATGAAATTTTGGATTTGACTCTTTAATCTTTTTTATTAATTCAGTCCAACGAATTCCTTCAGGATGTTTCTCTAACAGCTCAAACGCTTTCGCATTTATGCGTCCTGTAATCGTGTTTGGATTCATGGAATAATTTAGAACCCAATACTAAAAAACCTTTCCTCACTCTCCCCGTTATAAATATCAATCAGGCAAGAAACCGAACGGGAAAATTTCCTTTTTTTAAATCTTTAAATTCTTCTTCCCTGTGCAACATTTCAAAATGATTCTGCAAATGAGGCAAATTTTGCCTGAAAATACCTCTTAATGCTTCCTGTTTTCTTACGGAATTTTCAAGTTCGCCGTCTGCAAAACAAATTAATTCGTTTAGTTTGTCCAGATAACTTCCAGTTCTCACCTCTTCGTAATGCGTTCCGCTTAATATTTCCGAAACAATTTTTATCTCTTCTTCCGAAAGCCCGTTTCTCGCGCTAATTGCCTGTTTTAATTCTTCCTTTAACAAAGCGTAATCTTCGGAATTCCCTCTTTCTGCAACGGCGTTTGCGAGTTCAAATAATCTTTCATTAGTTTCCCCGACATATCCAAGCGAGCCGATTATCCCGGTCATTTATTTATTAAAAAAAGATACATTATAAAATTTGTTGTGATTGTTTGAACGCGCGTTTTAATTTTCCTTACGCCCCATCTACCATCACATCTTCATAAGCCG
>CAZAOW010000015.1:0-1390 GCA_964487075.1 Candidatus Woesearchaeota archaeon
CCTTCAGAGAAAGAGAAAGAAAGGATCGTTGAAGATTTATTTAACGAAACAAAAAATGAAGAAGACATAGCGATTAAATCTTTAGTTGAACAAATGAAAAATAACAAGAGCAATGAACATGTGCTAGTAGCTTTATTGGATAGTTTAATGGATATAATCTCTAAAAAAAATCCATCTTTTTCCTTTGAAACCGAAGAAACAAAAAAATAATTTTCCCCCCGCCTGATACTCTTTCGCCAAGCCGTATTTCTTTTCCAATTTTTTGAAAGTTACAAGTTTTTTAGGGTTGAAGAAAAAATCCTCGCCTTGCACTGCTTTTCGCGCTTCTATCAGTTTTTCCGCGTCTCGGTATTCATACAAATCTTCAGGCAGGGATTTCCCGTCGGAGATTTTCATTATTTCCGGTTCTGAATCAAGCGAGAATCCGCCGGAATATTCTATGTTGCTGTCTGAGATTATTGCCACCCCCGAAGTCTCAATGAAGCAATATCCTGAATTTTTCCAGCTTTTTTCCAAAGGACACTTCACGCCGACCGCCTCGTGATTTTCTTCCTGATTGTAAAAAATCGCCACGCCGTATCCCATCTCTTTCAACAAAAATGCGAGCAGTTCTGATTTTTCTCCGCAAACCCCCTCAATGTCGTAAAGAACCTCGTAGGGGTATCTTGAATATTGCACTTCTGTTTTTCTGAAACTCGTGGTTTTGTTGCTTTTTCCCCAAGCAATGTTCTGGACAACGCTCACGGCGATTCTCATTCTGTCGTCTTCATCTTTCGTTATCTTCCCGATTTCAGCAACTAAAGGAAAGAGAAATTCTTTTTGTTCTTCCTGATTTATATTTCTCAATTTAAAATCCAATCTGGAAGTCTGGTTTCCGTTGAATTTTATAAATCTTGGAATTTCTGAAAGATGCTCAGCCATTCCTTCATAAACCATGTAGTCTATTCCATAATTCTCGCCCCGCAAAGTGTAATTAAGTTGTATTTTTTTGGGTTCTGTTTGAAATTGCGAAACACATTTCTCGTTTGCAATCGTCGTGTTCTTAGAGCATCCGCAAATTTTTGCATCTTCAACAAGAAGCCATCCTTGGCAAAAATAAGGTTTAACTGCAGAGCATGTATTGTTTATGGAGCCGTCGGGACAAATATCATCAACAAAGGAAGGGGTGTTATAAATCTCAGTTATATTTGAGAATACATAAATAAAAACAAAAAACAATATTAAAAAAAACATTGATAAAAAAATAGTTAGTTTTGACATTTTTCAAGAAAGCAAAGCAATTATAAAAATCTAACTGAAAATCGCTCGCTTATTGATGTTAACGATAATTATTACTTTGTACAAACTATTACAGGTCGTTTTCCATTCTTTTTTGTTAAAGAAAAATCCC
>CAZAOW010000015.1:1400-9493 GCA_964487075.1 Candidatus Woesearchaeota archaeon
TTTGACATGAATGAAATTAGTTAATGCATTATAAAAGTTTAACGGAAATTTGAAAAAGATTAATGCTTAATCCTGCTCTTAAGAGTTGATTAAAATTGTTCGCACATTAATATCGGTTTTTAGGGCTGGCGGAAAAGATAATTTTCGCTATTAAAAGGAAAGTTGCATAAAGAAAACCCTTTGTGTTTGTAAAGGAAGGTTAAACGAAGGAAACCTTGGTTTCCTCGTGTTGTCTTTATTCCAAATAAATTGCAGGTTTTCCCAGTTTTGATTTTCCGGATTTATTTTCAGGATCGTGCTTGATTTTTTCATTCACTGCAAAAATCTTTGTTTTCAGATTTGTTCTTTTGGAAATTTCGTCAAGAAAATTTTCATAAATTTCTTTTTCTTTCGGTATCGTATAAATGAATAATTTTTCCGGATTTTTTCCTTTCTCTTTTACTATTTTAAGGACATTCAAAATATCTGAAATCAATTCCTCGGAAAGCTTTTCTTCTTTTTCCAGATTTTTGTCAATTTTGCTTTCATCAAATTTAGACCATCTTTCTATCGCAATAAAATTTTTATTTCCGATTTTTTCCCAAAATTCTTCAGCAACATGAGGCGCAAATGGCGCAATAATCTTCATGCAAGTTTCCAAATCTTTTTTGCTTATCTCTTTTCCATGAAGAAATTCAAATAATCCGCGAATTTTTATTATCGCGAGGTTGTGCCTGAGATTTTCAACGTCTTTTGAAATCTCCATTATTGCTTTATTAATTTTGCTTTCAACTCTTTGATGTGATTTTCCGGTTTTCACGTCGGAAAAATATTCAAATAATTTGTTGAGAAATTTGTGCATTCCTTCAATCCCTTCTGAATTCCAGGAAAAATCGCTCTCGGGAGAAGCTATGGAAACAAGGAAAAGTCTTAATGTGTCCGCCCCGTATTTTTCTATTGAACTCAAAGGGTCAACAACATTTCCTCTTGATTTTGACATCACGAATCCGTCTTCTCCGTGAACCATTCCCTGATTGAGAAGCCGTTTGAAAGGTTCGTTCAAATTCTTGCCGACAAATCCGAGGTCTCTTAAAACTTTCGTAAAAAATCTCGCGTAAATCAAATGCATGCAGGCATGTTCTGCGCCGCCGGTGTAAAAATCAACAGGCATCCAGTAATCGGAATTTTTTTTGTCAAACATTTTCTTTTTGTTTTTAGAATCCGTAAATCTTAAAAAATACCACGAAGAATCAAAAAAAGTGTCCATAGTGTCTGTTTCTCTTCGGTAATTCTTTCCGTTCTTCTTTACATTCAAAAAACTCTTTGAAGTCTCCAAAGGATTTCCTTTTCCAAATTTCACGTCGTTTGGGAGTTTTACAGGAAGTTCTTTTTCATCAACGGGAATAATATTTCCTTTTTCATCGTAAAGTATCGGAATCGGCGTTCCCCAATACCTCTGTCTTGAAACAAGCCAATCTCGCAATTTGTAATGAATTTTTTTTCCACCAAGCTTTTTTCCCTGCAAAAATTTCGTAATATGTTCCTTTGCTTCTTCTGAAAATAAATCATTGAAACCTTCGGAATTTATCAGTTTCCCGTTTCCCGTGTACGCTTCGTCCATAACCAGTCCTTGTATCTTTTCATTCTCAGGTCTTATAACAACTTTGGCGGGGATTCCGTATCTTCGCGCAAACTCAAAATCCCTTTCGTCGTGCGCAGGCACGCCCATGACAATTCCAGAGCCGTATTCAGCGACGACAAAATTCCCAACCCAAACAGGAATTTTTTTCTTTGTTAAAGGATGAATTGCATAACTTCCCGTGAAAACCCCTGATTTTTCCATCTTGTCAATGTCTTCCTGTTTCGTGGATTTTATGCTCTTGAGGAATTTTTCAACATTTTTCTTTTCAGCTTTTGATGTAAAATCGTCAAGAGCGGGATGCTGCGGCGAAATTGCAAGAAAGGTAACTCCAAACAAAGTATCGGGACGAGTTGTGAAAACAGAGAACTTCTTTCCGTTTATTTCAAAGGCAACTTCCGCGCCTTCGCTTTTCCCAATCCAGTTTCTTTGCATCGTCTTTATTCTTTCAGGCCAATCAAGCCCGTCAATTTCTTTCAAAAGCTCTTCGGCGTAATCAGTGATTTTAATAAACCATTGCTCCAAATTTTTTATTTCAACTTCCTCTCCAGTGTGCCTCCAGCATTTTCCGTTATGCACCTGTTCATTCGCAAGAACAGTATTGCATTTTGCGCAATAATTTACGGGCGCCTTTTTTTTGTAAACCAATCCTTTTTTAAACAATTGAATGAAAATCCACTGATTCCATTTGTAATAATTCTCGTCGTGGCTCATCAACATTCTTTCCCACGCGTAACTCAGCCCGAGCGCCTTCTGCTGTTTTATGAAATTTTTTATCGCCGCGTCCGTGAAAATTCTCGGATTTACATTTGCTTTTATCGCGGCGTTTTCAGCGGGAAGTCCGAAGGAATCGTAGCCCATGGGATGCAAAACATTGAATCCATGCATTCTTTTGAATCTCGCAAGAATATCCCCTATGACATAATTAAATGCGTGCCCCATGTGCAATCCCGTTCCGGAAGGGTAAGGGTACATTTCAAGAACGTAATATTTTTTCCCTAACTTGGCGCCGCCGCGACGAGTTTCTCCCTTGCCTTCTTTAACTTCAAAAACTTTTTTCTCTTCCCATTTCCTCTGCCATTTTTTTTCTATCGCTTTGAAGTTGTAAGCCATTGTAAAGAAATCACTCAGCAACTTTTAAATATTATCTTTGTCTGTTTTAAACATGCAAAAAATCCTTGCCTATTTCCTCGGGCAGAACATTCACAGCAATTCTTCCGAGGCGTTTTCGCTTTACGAAAAAAGCCATTTCGGGGAAAAGTCCGACGGAAAAATCAGATACTCTTTTCCTGAAACGCTGTTTCTTGTTCAGAAAGGAAAAATGGAACTTCTTTCAAAAAACCTAAAAATCCACGAAAAAGACTTGATGAAAAAAATACAAAAATTTGACAAAAGAATCCAAATAAAATATCCTGTTTTTCGTGATTTGCGCGAAAAAGGATACATCGTGAAAACAGCATTAAAATTCGGCGCGGATTTTCGCGTTTATGATAAAGGGAAAAAGATTTCAGAAGTTCATGCAAAATGGATTGTCTTTGTGGATTCGGAAACGCAAAAACTTACGTGGCACGAATTCTCGGCGAAAAACCGCGTCGCACATTCAACAAAAAAAAATCTTCTTCTCGCGATTGTTGACGAAGAATCCGGAATAACATATTATGAAGTCAGATGGGTGAAACCTTAGACGACAAAACTAATTTAACACGAAAAAATTTATAACATCCTTATTCCTGTGAATTTTATGTCTGCCCAAAACGCGTTTGAAATAAAAGAAAAAATCCTCTCTTTTTTTGCCGCGCGCGGTCCGAGTCTCCCTGTTCACATAGCAAAAGAAACAGGTTTGAGCATTCTTTTCGCCTCGGCTTTCCTTTCAGAGTTGATTGCGGAAAAAAAATTGAAAATCAGCGTGATGAGAATAGGAAGTTCTCCGCTCTACTTTCTGCCGGGTCAGGAGCAAATGCTTGAGGGTTTTTCAGAACATCTTAAAGGAAAAGAAAAGGAAGCGTTCAATTTAATCAAGGATAAAAAATTCCTCAAGGATTCTGAGCTGGATCCTCCGATTCGCGTGGCTTTGAGAGAAGTAAAAGATTTTGCGATTCCGTTTAGGATGGACAATGAATTTTATTGGAAATATTTCACATCAGATGAATCGGAGTTTATAGATTCAAAATTCAGGGAATCGGAAAGTCCCAAAGTCTTCCACAAAATTCAGGTTGTTGAGAAACAGCCGAAGATTTTTGAAAAAATTCCGGAGGCGATAGAAGAGAAAATTCCGGAAAAAGAAGTAAGACTGCTTGTAAAAACGAAGCCGAAAAAAAACCCTTCAAAAAAGAAAAAAGCGAAAGAGAATGAAAAATTTCTGGAAATGGTGAAGGAATTTCTCTCCAAATCTTCCATTGAAATAATAAGCATTGAAGGGTTCAAGAAAGACGAGTTAATCTTAAAAGTCAAAGTCGGAGACGAAGAACAGCTTCTTGCGGCTTATAACAAAAAGAAAATCTCCGAAAATGAAATAATAAAAGCCGGCAAAAAAGCATCGGAAAAAAACTTGAAATATTCAATTCTTTCTCTGGGAGAATTGCCCAAAAAAATCTCCGAACTTATTGAGGCGCTGAAAAACATAAAAGAGATAGAAAAAATTGAATGAAAAGTATCCTGAAAATTCAAAGAAAATATTCATCTGGTGAAAAATTTTGACGCACAATCCGCTTTGAATGTTGATTAATAAGTTTGTTTGTAAGTTAACTCTTTTAGCATACTAACTGGAATTGACAAATAAAAACCACATAGAAATCTTTAAATATGTAGTTCAAGAAAATTAATCATGGGAAAAATAAAATCAAAACTTATCAGAAGGACGGCGAAGGAGCTTGTAAAACGCGGCATTGTTTTCACCGACGCTTTTGAAAAAAACAAAAAGATTCTCGGAAACACTTTGCCGAGCAAAAAAATCCGGAATCAAATTGCGGGGTTGATGACCAAAACAGTCAAGATGGAAAAACTCAAGGAATTGAAACTCCAGGAACAAATAAGCAAGCGGGCTTAAAATGGCGGAAGGAAAAGAGGAGAATTCTGTTTTTATCGGCGTAAAGCCATTTATGAATTATGTAACGACAATCGTCATGCAGTTCACTTCAAAAAATCAGGATGAGGTCATCGTCAAGGCAAGAGGAAAATGGATTTCCCGCGCGGTTGACGTTGTTGAAGCTGTGAGGAAAAAATTTCTGAAAGATAAAAACATTAAAATAAAACACGTAAAAATTGACAGCGAGGAAGTTGAAAACCGGGAAGGTAAAAAAGTGAATGTCTCGCTGATTGAGATAACGCTGGGAAAATAATCACTTCACCAAAACGCCGTTCAGCGTTCCTTCCTGCGTCGGGCGATTCGTGATTTTCACTTTTCCCAAATCAGTCTGAACAATTGTTCCTTTTGTTATTATGTTCTGTCTCGCGAGGAATCTGTTTGAAGGAGTTTCAAGAACATTTTTTATTTCCACGTTTTTGCTCTTTCCGCCGCTTTGGAGGTTAACCATTTTGGCTTTTAGCAAAAAAAACTTCAGTTTTCCGCCTCTCGCCCTTTTGGCTTTTCGTTTGTCTTCGCCGAGTTTCACGTTTTTTTTCTGCCCGAGCAGGTCGTAAATCTTTTTCTTTCTTGATTTCATGTATTTCCCGCCGGTGATTTTTCTTCCCTTGTTCATCAATTAGACAAAAAAAATTTGTTTAAATATCTTTCTGCAACAAATCTTTCGCGGCATAAAAAGATTTATAAACAAATTTTCCGATATTACACTAACTAATATTCCATAATTTGGATTAACATGGCTAACGGAATTGAAAGACCTTTGGATTTGCTGAATAATTCTAAGAACAAGGAAGTTCTTGTGCAGTTAAAAGGAGACAAGCAGTACGTTGGAACTTTGCTCGCTTTTGACATTCATATAAATCTCGTTCTTGATAATACAAAGGAAATGCAAAACAACGAAATCAAGAAAAGCATCGGACTCACGTTTTTGCGCGGAGACACGATAATTTTCATCTCGCCAGCTTCAACAAATAAGAAATAATTATACTTCGCGCTCGCCTTCGGCTTTTACAAAAAAGACGTTTGCGAAATCTTTAATTTCAGCTTCGGCTCGCTTATATTAATCCTTAACCAATCTAATAAAAATTAAAAAAGTCGTTTGATAGTTAAATTGGGTGGTGGGTGAGCGATTTCGTGGTAGAGAGTAAAATTTTATTAATAACTCGTGCGAGGTTGCGAATTGGGCGGGAACAGATTTATATAATTGTTTTATTTTTGTATAACATGATTAAACTCACATTTCTCGGCACTAGCGACGCTGTTCCAAGCGCGGAAAGAAATCACACCGCAATTTTGCTGACATATGAAGGCGAAAACATTTTGGTTGATTGCGGCGAAGGAACGCAAAGGCAGTTTCGCATGTTGGGTTTAAACCCGTGCAAAATCACGCGTATTTTGTTGACACACAAACACGCAGACCATTCAATCGGATTAATCGGATTACTAAAAACAATGGAACTTTCGGGGTACAATAAAACTCTTTTTATTTATGGTCCTCGCGGAATAAAGGAATTTGTCCAAAATATTTTCAGAACATTCGGGCATGTTGAAAATTACAAAATCCATGTTGAAGAAGTCTCAGGAAAATTTTTGGAAACCAAATCCTGGTTTTTGGAAGCGGAAAAAATGTCCCACGGCGTTGTCTGCAATGCATACAATTTTGTAAAAAAAGGGCAGATAAGAATTGACAGGAAAAAGTTGAAAAAATCCGGTCTCCCGAATTCTGAGATTCTAAAAAAATTGAAAGAGGGAAAAGATATCTCATACAACGGAAAAAAATATCTGGCGAAAAATCTCACGTTTCAGGAAGACGGAAAAAAGATTTCGTTCATACTTGACACGGAAATGAAAAAAAATATCGTAAGTTTTGCAAAAAACTCCGATTTGCTTGTTTGCGATTCCAGCTACGGTTCTGATTTAAAAGATAAGGCGAAGTTGCATCAGCACTTAACGGCAAGTCAAGCGGGAGAAATTGCAAAAAAATCAAAATCAAAAAAATTAATCCTGACCCACATTAGCCAGAGATATGAAAAAAAGAAAGACGTTATTTTAAAGGAAGCAAAAAAAATATTCAAAAATTCTCATCTTGCCCATGATTTGCAGGTTGTTGAGGTTTGATAGGAATCTTTATAACTCTTTCTCATTAAATTTTTTATGAAAAGAATACTTTATGCGGACAAGGAGTTATATGATGAAACTTCTAGCTTAACTGAAAGGTCTTTGAACCTAATTGAAAGATTAAAAGCTAACGGATTTGATGTTAAAGTCGTTGACAGATTAGGCATTTTAGAATTTTATCCTCTCGGTGCTTCAAACATTTCTCTTTTTAAGGATTACGAAAGGCGATTTAATGATTTATTGAAAACTATTAAAGATTATGATTTTTTTGTTTCTCATTTAGGGGTTCATTCACATAAAAGTCTTAAAAGTATCTTGACAAGTATTCCTCATTTGAAAATTGCAATTATCTCCGATATTCCGAGACATTATGAATCTAAAGATAGAATGGGGGTTTTTGATTACGAATCTCCGGAGATATTTAATTTTCTTAAATGAACACAAACATTTTTAACAAAAATCTTATAAGGTTTATTCAATTGAAATTATCATGGTAAATGTCGCTTCTGCTCAAATTAAAGTTGGTTTAGACATTAACAAAAATCTCAAGGAAATATTGAAATTTATTGATAAAGCGAAATCAAAAAAATCGGATATTGTTTGTTTTCCCGAGGCGTGTCTAAATTCTAGCTACAAACCGATTGATGTTTCAAAAGAAATTAAAACGATTCAAGAAAAATGTAAGGAAAAATCAATATGGTGCATCTTCGGAACACATATTCCTGCAGGCAATAAGCTCAAAAATTCTATTTTTCTTATAAACCGTCGAGGAAAAATTAAATATCGATATGATAAAGTTCATCTCTGGAAAAGTGAGGAAAATAAAATTATTCCCGGAAAGATACATAAGGTAATAGAAACCGATTTTGGTAAAATCGGTATCATAAACTGTCAAGATTTTGTTTTTCCGTCTTTTATTCAAAAACTTTCCAGAGCCGGTGCAAAAATCATTTTTTGCCCCATGTACATTGTTGATTTCAAAAAAGACGCCCATATACTAAGGATGCTCCCATTGATAAGGGCTTTTGACACTATTTCTTATTTTGTTACCTCGGCTGCTTTGGCTTATAACAGCATGGCTGAAAGTTTTATTTGTCATCCGTTAAAAATATTGAAAAAACTGAAAAATAAAGAAGGAATAATTTTTGCAAATTTGAATCTTGAAAAAATAGATTCTTTAAGAAAGTACTATGGTCATCTGGATTAATCTTCCTAAGAATACACAAACATTTTAAATAGAATTTCTTCTTGATTTTAATAAGCCCGGGTAGCTCT
>CAZAOW010000016.1:0-273 GCA_964487075.1 Candidatus Woesearchaeota archaeon
TCTCCGATAGCCAAAACTCCGCTTTCTGGAAAAAACACGCATTTGCCGATGAAAACATGAGGTATCATGTTAAAATAAAGAAAAGATATGCTTAAAAATAGTTCTTTAGTTGATTGATAATGGAAAATCTCAAAGAATGGCTGAAAAATTATATGGCGTATCGCGACGGAAAAATGGTTGACGAATGGACCTTGCCAAGATTATACGAAACTGCGATAAAAATTTATGATAATATAACCGGTCTGGCGAAAAAATTAAAATGGGATTAAATTT
>CAZAOW010000016.1:283-9300 GCA_964487075.1 Candidatus Woesearchaeota archaeon
AAAAGATATGCTTAAAAATAGTTCTTTAGTTGATTGATGATGGAAAATCTTAAAGCATGGCTGAAAAATTATATGGCGTATCGCGACGGAAAAATGGTTGACGAACGGACTCCAAAATTATATGGAACAGCAAGAAGACTTTACTATAATATCACCGGTCTGGTAAAAAAATTAAAATAGGATTAAATTTCTCTCTTCTTTAGATTTTGACAAATCCAAGACCGCGTTCTGATTTCATTTTTTATTTAAAATCAATTAAATTAATTACTAGAAGAAGAAATGAGATAATAGGCTAAATTTATAACAGAGGTATATATAGCAAGCTTAAGACCAAAATAAACTATGGGAATAGTTAAACTTTCATTCCCTTTATCAGAATAAGATGCTCTTGGAGGTCTTCTATTTATGAGATAATTGGCCATAATTATGTCAATGCTACTAAAGGGGGCCAAAAATCCTTTAAGAGTAACACCCCCAGGCGATTTAAAGTATCGTGCATCTTTTTCAACTTCATTGGAAGCACGAAGAGCCATCTCCTGTAAACCTTTCCTCATAAAAACATATTCTTTTAGAGTTTATAAAAATTTATATCCTTCTTTCTCATACCCCATTAAGATAACCAAACTTTTCCAAGTCTTCATCTAAACTAATCCTTCTCATTATTCTCTCATGCCGCCTTCAAATAACCGTGTTTTCTTAAATTTCTTTCCATTCTTTCAATTGGATTTTCTTTCGGAAATTCAAATTTTTTCCCTGTAACTTTTTCGTAGAATTTTATGTAGCGCAGCGCAGTTTCTCGCGCAGTATCTTTTGTAAATCTCCCAGTTTTTTGGATTTTTAATCTCGCGTATTCTTTGTCAAAACCATAAGGTTCTCTTCCTTCAGACATTGCTTTAAGATAATCCTGAGAATCCCAAATACGCGAGTTGTCGGGAGTTCCAATTTCATCGCCGCGAATTAATTTCCCGGAAGCTAAATCAATCCCGTATTCTCCTTTAAAATCTGCAAGCATCAATCCCCTCGTTCCTAAGACTTCGGAAACAACAGCATTCTCTAATTCAGACAAATGAACCATTTTTTCTAAATCTTCCCAAGCGCAAATTCCTCTTTCCAAAATTTCTTTCATTGAAATTAATTCGTCATGTTTCCCTTTTGGCGCTTTGGTAAAAAATTCCACAATAGGTCTTTGTAGCAAAGAATTTTTTCTTAATCCATTTTGCAAAACGTATTCCAATGACGGACCGAATTCTCTTTGTCCGTTTTTATAACGATTAAAGATAGATGTTTCTGTAGAACCCGTAAGAGAATTTCTTAGAACAACTTCCAGAGGAATCATGTTCAGTTCTCTGACAATTGAAATATTAGGATCAATAAGTTCTTCAAAGTGATTCGGGATTTTTTCTTTCAGGGTTTGAAACCAAAAAGCAGACAATTCGTTTAGCACCTGTCCCTTAAACGGAACAATTCCAAAATGCCTGTCAAAAGCGGTAAAATCGTCTGTTGCAACCATTGCCAGTTTATAATTTCCGACCTTGTAAACATCTCTTACCTTGCCTTCGTATTTTTTCCCGATAAGAAAATTCGTGCGCCCTATTTCATAAGATTTCATTTTTCTTCAATCTCCTCGTTGAACCAGCGTTTTGCAATAATCCTTACATGTTCTTCGTGCATTCTTTTTAAAAAATCTTGCCTGTCCTCAATTTTTATCAAATCGCTGTAACCTTGAAGAATCAAGTTTGTCGCAAACGGACTTGGAACTTCTGTTTCAACAATTTTCGTTTTTACAACCCCAGATTTAATCCACGATAAAACAAGTTTCGCGTTTTGAATATCCATCAAATCTTCCAGAACTTCCCTTCGCGCCTCTCTCAAAATGGGAAATTCATTTGTAATTTTTTTCACGGCGTGCAAGAGGAAATGACTTTTCATTTGCTGTTTTCCCACGGTCTTGCTTCTTCCTTTGTAATTTTTAAGAATCATCAATGCTCTTGAAGCGCAGTGGCGAAATCTTCTCGCCAAGACATCTGTTTTTTCAATCGCTTCTTTCAAAACTTCTTCAAGTTTTTCCGGTTTGAGAAATTCCAAAGGCGTTTTTATTTGAATCCTCTCTCCAGCGATATAAAACCCGTTGTCGTTTATTCCGATTTCAATGTCTCTTCCTCCGAGTTTCCCGATGAGAAAACCGAAAGCTCTTGACAAAGCGTCGTTAACTCTTCTCCCGTACATGCTGTGAAAAATAAGATAATTTTTCTGTGATTTATATTTTTCAATCAGAATCAAATCCTCTCTTGGGATTTCCAAAAATCTGTGTTGCTCTTCAAAATAATTGTAAATTGCCTCCGCAGTATTTTTTTTGGTGTAAAGCTGTTTCATTATCATTTCAATCACTTTTTCCCTAGGTTTTTCAGCGCTGAGTTGTTGATGCATCAGTTTTCTGAATTTTCCTATTTCCAATCCGGAGTCAAAACTTAACGGAAGCATTTCGCTAAACCAACTTGGGATTGTGGGGGAAAGATGCTCTGCCGAAGAAACATAAAGATTCATTCCTCTTGTGTATCTATAAATATATTTTTTCCCGCCGAGGACAAAAACGTCGCCTTTTTTCATTCTCTCTAAAAAAGATTCGTCAATCGCGCCTATCGGTTCTTCTCCTCCGTAAATTTTCACATTTATGAAAGATTCGTCGGGAATTGTCCCGATATTTGTCATGTAAAGAACTCTCGCAAGTTTCCCTCTTTTTCCTATTTGTTTCGTTTCAGCGTCATACCACGTTTTCCCGTAAACAAAATTTTTCTCCAAATCATATTCTCCGGAAAGGTAACTTACCACATCCAAAAAGTCATTCTTGGAAAGAGTTGAATAGCAATAACTTTTTCTTATTGTTGAAAACATTTCGTCAATATCCCATATTTTGTAAATAGCCATTCCAAAAATTTGCTGCGCAAGAACGTCAAGGCAGTTTTTCGGGAAAGAGATTTTGTTTATTTTTCTTTCAATCATTTCTTTTTGAATTACAGAACATTCAACCAAATCGTCTCTCTCTGAAACGAGAAATCTCCCTTTCGCCACATCGTGCAGTTTGTGCCCTGCTCTTCCAAGCCGTTGCAATGCTCTTGCCGATGATTTTGGCGAGCCGACCATTATTACTAAATCAATGTACCCGATGTCAATTCCCAATTCCAATGAAGTTGAACAAACAACGACTTTCAATTTCCCTTGCCTCAATCTTTCCTCAATGTCAAACCTGTGAATTTTGCTTAAAGACGAATGGTGCGCCGCGATGTTGTCGTCTCCGTATTCCGTCGGGAATTTGTCTTTCAAGTGATTCACAATTCTTTCCGTCGCGGAACGCGTGTTTGTGAAAACTAAAGTGGTTTTATGTTTTTTGATAAGCGCGTCAAGAAGATTGTAAAAACTCGGAGTTATATTTTTGTCCTCAATCAAATCTTCAACAGGAGTTAGAACTTCAACGTCAATTTTTTTATCCAACGGAACCCTTATGATTGAAACACTTCTTTTCTTATCTTCTCCGACGAGATATCTGGCAACTTCTTCCATCGGTTCTACTGTTGCGCTGAGTCCGATTTTCGTCGGCCATGTTTTGCTGACTTCGTTCAATCTTTCCAAAGTTAAATTCAAATAAACTCCGCGCTTGTTGTCCAAGGCGTGAATTTCATCAACAATGCAAAACTCCACTGCGCGCATTTTCTCAACAAAAACCTTGCTGGTTAAAACGATTGCAAGGGATTCCGGCGTTGTTACAAAAATGTGCGGCGGTTTTCTCAGCATTTTTGCCCTCTCGCTCGTCGTCGTGTCCCCTGTTCTCAAACCAACGCGAATGTCCTGCAATTTTATTTCTTTCTTTTTCGCAAGCTCTTTTATTTCCTCCAAAGGTTCAACAAGATTTTTGTGAATGTCGTTGCTTAGTGCTTTTAACGGAGAAGTATAAACCGCGTAAATTTTGTCTTCAAGTTTTCCTTTCTCTGCGAGTTCCACAAGGTAGTTTAATATTGCTAAAAACGCGGTCAGCGTTTTTGTTCCTCCCGTCGGCGCGGAGATTAAAATGTCTTTTCTATTCCAAATTTCCAAAACTCCGTATTCCTGCGTCATGGAGAAATTCTTGAATTTTGCAAAAAACCATTCTTTTACAAGAGGATGCAAAATCTTTTTTATTTCTTTCTCGTTATGTTTTTTGCTTTCTGTTACAGTTGTCATAAAGAACAATCTCGGGAGCCGTTTAATAAATTAACTGCTCATTGTTTTGTTTACAATCCTAAGTCTGTTTGAATATCTCTTTATCCTTTTTTGTGATCTGATCAACACAGAGGGATGAAGAGATTCCACAATCTCGTATCTATTAAATCTATAAAAATTTTATCAACTAGAAAGATATCTATAAATCAAATTTAACAACTTTTCTGTAAGCTTCTTCTGCATTTCTTCTCATTCTTCCAAAAGAACTAAATGGATCTGAAATATCCATTTCCGCCGCTTTGATATAACCCGCATTATCTATGGCACCTGCTTCCTTTGCTTGTTCTAATCTCTCCATATACCTTTGCTGTGCTAAATTAATTTGAGTTAAAGTTTGATCATATTGTTGTTTGGCAATTCTTGCTTCTTCTTCAGGTTTTCTAATAAAATTACTTTGCATAGGTTTTACCATAGTCAATTCTAACCTCCTAACTGCTTTATCCATCTCATCTCTTGCATTGAATTTTCCAGATAAGAGAGCAGTTTTGGGTTTTATTTCAAAATGTTTGTCAAATTCCATAATTGTTATAAAAATACAAGGTATTTAAAGATTTCTATCTGTTACTACTAAATGATTACATTTAAAAATTTTGAAGGGTTGAAAACAAGACCAAACCAAATGTTGAAATCTTTCCTGATTTTTTCAAAGATTTACTTTTCGGACAAAGCCACAACTCCAACCATTTATTTTCCAGAAAATCTCTGTTACCACCCTGAAAGTAAAATGAATATTTAAATAGTTCATGCAATCATACATTTAGTCAAATACAATTTATAGTAATAAAAAAAGAGCGTATATACAACCTATTGTATATCAACCAAGATTATGAATTGCCCATATTGCGGAAATACAAGATTGCGGGTTACTGACAAGAGGGCTTCTCCTCAGGGCATAAGGAGAAGAAGAGAGTGCCTGAAATGCAAAAAAAGGTTTACAACTCACGAACTCGCGGATTCCAAGGACTTTTACGTAATAAAAAAAGACAACTCCCGCGAGAAATTCAGCAGGGAGAAACTTGACCGCGGAGTTCAAAGGGCATTTGAAAAGCGCCCGATTTCAAAGGAGGAAATTGAACGAATGATAAACGAAGTGGAAGAATATTTGAGAAGAAAGGGAAAAAAAGAAGTCAAAAGCTCAACTATAGGAGAAATAATAATGAAAAAACTCAAGAAAATTGACAACGTGGCTTACATAAGATTCGCATCAGTTTACAGGAATTTCCAGGATGTCGAAGATTTCAAAAAAGAATTGAAGGAATTGTAATAAAATGCAAACAGGGTTGGAGTTTGAAATACTTGAAGAGTGGGACGAAGAAGTCTCTGAAAATAAATTCTTGAACGAGAAAAAAGAAGACTTCGCCATTTTGGATGATTGGGAGCCGGAGATTGAATCTGGAAAAACAATCAAAATTAATTTGAATCTGGACTCTCTTGAAATTCAGTCGGTTATTTTGCCTCAGCAGAAAAGGGGATTGGAAATTGAAGAGGAAATTCAGAAAAAAACTCCCGACAGATTTGTCCTGTTCCCGATTGAAGAACATCAAATATGGGAGTTTTACAAAAAGGCGGAGGCCTCTTTTTGGACCGCGGAAGAAATAGACTTGCATCAGGATTTAAGCGACTGGGAAAAACTTAATGAAAAGGAAAAGCATTTCATAAAGCACGTGCTTGCTTTTTTTGCCGCCAGCGACGGAATCGTAAGCGAAAACCTCGCCGTGAATTTCATGAGGGAAGTTACAAATCCAGAAGCAAGATGTTTCTACGGATTCCAGATTGCGATGGAAAACATTCACAGCGAAACGTATTCTCTTTTGATAGACACTTACATAAAAGACCGCGAAGAGCAGGATTATCTTTTCCACGCGCTTGAAAACGTTCCCGCAGTAAGAAAAAAAGGCGAGTGGGCGATAAAATGGCTTTCAGAACAAAACACGACTTTTGCCGAGCGGCTCATCGCATTTGCGGCGATTGAAGGCATTTTCTTTTCCGGAAGTTTCTGCTCAATATTCTGGCTGAAGAAACGCGGCTTGATGCCCGGCTTGTGTTTCAGCAACGAACTTATTTCCAGAGACGAAGGAATGCACTGCGATTTTGCGTGCTTGATTCACAGCATTCTTAAAAACCCCGTCGGCAAAGAAAGAATAAAAGAAATAATTTCAGAAGCTGTTGATATAGAGAGAGAATTCGTAACAGGAGCGTTGCCCGTGGACTTAATCGGGATGAACAACAAACTCATGGCGCAATACATTGAGTTCGTCGCAGACCGGCTTTTAGTGGCGCTCGGGTGTAATAAAATTTATAACTCAAAAAATCCCTTCCCGTGGATGGAGTTGATTTCTTTGGAAGGCAAAACAAACTTCTTTGAAAAACGCGTTTCCGAATATCAAAAAGCAGGCGTTATGGAAAACAAGGAAAAACAAATCTCAATAAAAACATTCAGGACAGACGACGAGTTTTAAATAAAATGACAATGCAAGTTGTGAAGCGAGATGGAAGAAAAGAGCCGGTTAGTTTTGACAAGATTCTTGAAAGAATAGAACGGCTCTGCGAGAGTTTGGACAGGAGGTTTATTGACCCCGCCGAAATTTCAAAAAGAGTTATAGAAGGAATTTACGACGGCGTTACGACAACTGAATTGGACGAGCTCGCGGCGGAAACATGCGCCGGAATGAGCACAGTGCATCCCGATTATTTGAAATTGGCGGCGCGAATATCAGTAAGCAATCTCCAAAAACAAACAAGCGCCTCTTTTTCCGAGACAATTGACAAATTGTACCGTTATGTCCACGAAACAACAGGAAAACCCGCAGGATTGGTTGGCGACGAAACTTACGAGGTCATTATGCAAAACAAAGAACTTCTTGACAGCGCGGTAAATTACGCAAGAGATTACAATTATGATTATTTCGGTTTCAAAACGTTGACAAGAGCTTATTTGCTGAAGATTAACGGAAAGATTGCGGAAAGGCCGCAACACATGTTGATGCGCGTCGCAGTGGGTATTTGGAAAGATAATATAAAAGAAGTGCTAAAAAGTTATGAACTTTTCAGTCAGGGTTTTTTTACTCACGCAACTCCGACGCTATTCAATTCAGGAACAAGGCGTCCGCAACTTTCAAGTTGTTTCCTCATAGCAATGAAAAGAGACAGCATAGGAGGAATATACGAAACTTTGAAAAACATTGCAATGATTTCAAAATACGCGGGCGGAATTGGAGTCCACATTCACAACATACGGGCGTCTGGTTCTTACATAAGAGGGAGCAACGGAATAAGCAACGGCTTGGTTCCAATGTTGCGCGTTTATAATGCAACAGCGCGATACGTGGATCAAGGCGGAGGAAAAAGAAAAGGCGCGTTTGCAGTTTATCTGGAACCGTGGCACGCAGATATATTTGAATTCTTGGATTTGAGAAAAAATACAGGAAATGAAGATTTAAGGGCGAGAGATTTATTCTACGCTTTATGGATTCCGGATTTATTTATGAAACGCGTTGAAGAGAACGGAGACTGGAGTTTGTTTTGCCCGGACGAATGCCCGGGTTTGGCGGACGTTTATGGAGAAGAATTTGAAAAACTTTACAAAAAATACGAGGCGGAAAAAAAAGCCAGAAAAATAATAAAAGCAAGAGAGTTGTGGGGAAGAATAGTGGAGAGCCAGATTGAAACAGGGAATCCCTACATGCTTTACAAAGATTCTGTTAACAGAAAATCAAATCAAAAAAACCTTGGAACAATAAAATCATCAAACCTTTGCACAGAGATAATGGAATATACCGACGCTGATGAAACCGCGGTATGCAACCTCGCTTCAATCGCTCTGCAAAAATTTGTAAAGGAAAACGGAGATTATGATTACAAATCTCTTTACGAAGTTGCTTATCAGGTTACAAAAAACCTCAACAAAATTATTGATGTAAATCATTATCCGATACCTGAAGCAAAAAAATCAAATCTGAGACATAGACCGATTGGAATCGGCGTTCAAGGTTTGGCAGACGCTTTCGCCTTGATGAAACTTCCATTCACGTCCGACGAGGCGAAAAATGTAAACAAGAAAATATTTGAAACAATTTATTTTTCCGCCCTGACAGCAAGCAAGGATTTGGCGAAAGTTGAAGGAACCTACGAAACCTATTCCGGTTCTCCCGCATCTCAGGGAATATTGCAATTTGATTTATGGGGTGTGAAACCGAGCGACGATTTTCCTTGGAACGAATTGAAAGAGGAAATAAAAAAATACGGATTGCGAAACAGTCTTCTTGTTGCCCCCATGCCCACTGCTTCCACGTCCCAAATTTTGGGAAACAACGAATGCTTTGAACCCTTCACTTCAAACATTTATTCAAGAAGAACTCTTTCCGGAGAATTTGTTATGATAAATAAATATCTTGTAAAAGACCTGATTAAACTCGGATTGTGGAACAGCGACATAAAAAACAAAATAATCGTCGGAAACGGAAGCGTTCAGCAAATAAATGAGATTCCGAGAGAAATAAAGGAATTGTACAAAACAGTTTGGGAATTAAAACAAAAAGATTTGATAGACATGTCTGCCGACCGCGGGGCGTTCATTGACCAAAGCCAGTCTTTGAACATTTGGATGAAAAATCCCACGTTTGCGAAAATAACAAGCATGCATTTTTACGGATGGAAAAAAGGATTGAAGACAGGAATGTATTATCTCAGAACAAAACCCGCTTCGCAGGCGATTCAATTCACCGTCGATAAATTCCTTGAAAAGCCTGTTGCCGAAATTCCAA
>CAZAOW010000017.1:0-9038 GCA_964487075.1 Candidatus Woesearchaeota archaeon
CGTCAGGAATTTACTATTTTTATGGAAAAAGCCCAAAAGAATCAATTCTTCCAAGAAGCATTACTACTCAATCGTCTCAATCAACTCCTGTTCCCAGAACAATTGAATCTCAACTCCAATTAACCGCGGATAATTTTTATGTTGTCCAAAAAGGCGACTCTCTTTCACAAATTGCTTTTAATATGGGATTTAGAGGAAAGGATATTTACAAGGAAGTTTTAAGAATTCAAGAGTTAAATAATCTCAGTTCTGAAGGAGATACGCACATGATGATTTATATGATTGTTGACGGGAGATTAGTCAAAAGATTGGCTCCCGGAAAAGACGGTCTTGTTGATAAACTTAAAATTGGGCAAAAACTCAGAGGGTATTAAATTTTCTTAACCATGTAAAATCCTTCTAGTTTGTAGCCAAGTTTTCTATAATATTCTCTGACTCCGATTCCAGATATGACTGACAATTTTTTTATTTTGTTCTTTCTCGTTATTTCTTCCGCTTTCTCCATTAGCACTTTTCCGATTCCCTTGTGCTGTGCGAGGACACCTGCGGTTTCCTTCGCATAACCTTCTCTTTTATTTAGCCCTTTCTCACCGAGATTTATCGCCTGTCCGTAAATATGAAGTTCTCTTACAACTGCAAATTTGACTCGCTTATTTTCTTTTGCTCCAAATCCAACTCGTGCCCCGACTTTGTTATGAACAGAATTTGTCAAAGTCAAAGCACTCGGCTCCGCTGGATTTTTTGCACTAATTTTTTCGTTAAGCGAAAAACTTGACGAAGTCTGTTTTGAGCCAGTTATATTGCGAGCCAACGGCGAGCACAATTCATCATCTTCAAAAATTCTTAAACGCAAAAGCCCGAATAAAATATTTTCTTTGTTCACAAATTCGAGGAAGAATTCTTTCCCGCCGCTTGCATCATATTTTAGAACTTTCAATTTGATATTTGAATTGGAAATTTTATTGAACCCGATTTCTCTCATTCTTATTTCTTTGATTTTTGTTTTATTTTTCCTGAATTCATTTTCAATATCTTTTCTCAAACCCAACTTTTCCAAACCGGAAACAAGTTTTTGCCTCGGAAATTCGCGCAAGATCCTCATGACGCGGCAATATTCGGGAACTAACTCCAGCATTTTTTCCAAGAGTTTTTTGGTTTCCTCTTCGGAATATGGCTTGAATTTAATCGCATTGTATATTTTTTCAAGAGGAGAATCGGAAACAATCTGGCACGGATAAATTTTCAATTGGTCTGGCTTAAAGTTTTCCGAAGAAAAAATCTTCTTGAACAATCTTAAATCTTTTTTCTTGTTTGAATATGGAAGTCCCGGCATGATATGATATCCGATTTTGAAACCGGCGTCTTTGAGTTTTTTCGTCGCTGCAATCACGTCTGAAACAGAATGTCCGCGATTTGTCTTTTTATACAAATTGTCGTCAGGCATTTGAACGCCGATTTCAACTCTTGTGCAGCCAAATTCAAGCATTCTTTTTATTTCTTCGTCGGAGCAATTATCAGGACGATTTTCAATGCAAAGCGCGACGCATCTGTGATTGGAAATTTCGTTTATTTTTTTCGCCTCTTCCAGATTTTTTGAATTTTTTCCATTTAATGCATCATAGCATTTTTTTATGAAGTCGTATTGATAATCAAGAGGATATTGAAGGAACGTTCCTCCGAGAATTATTATTTCAATTTTGTCGGTCGGATGATTCATTGATTTCAACATTTGCAAGCGAGTTTCAACCTGGAGTTTTGCGTCGTAATTCAAGACCGAAGCGCGCATTATTGCAGGGCTTTTGTCTGTATAGCTCTGTGGAACTTTGTCTCCGCCGGGACAATAAATGCAAGTTCCGTGGTCGCATTTTCTCGGTTTTAAAACCACAGTAAGAGGCGTAACCCCTGAAATCGTCCTCACGGGCTTTTTTACAACTTGATTTTGCATATATCCTCAAACACAAGAATGCTTTTAAATTATTTTTCTTTTCTGAATTCATGCCTGAAAAAATAGGTATCATTGGAGGTTCTGGATTGGAGAAAGGAAACGTCTTTGAAAATCTTGAAGAAATTGAAATTGAAACTCCTTACGGAAAACCAAGCAGTAAAATAAAAAGAGGGATGATATACGGAGTTGAGGTTTACATAATTTCCAGGCACGGGTTTAATCATGAAATTGCGCCGACAAATGTAAACAATCAGGCAAACATTCACGCATTGTTCCAACTCGGCTGCAAACAAATCTTGGCGACGACAGCTGTCGGAAGTTTGAGAGAAAACATAGCGCCAGGAGATTTTGTCGTCGCCAATCAATTCATAGATTTTACAAAACACAGGAAGACAACTTTTTTTGACGATTTTAAAAACGGAATCAAGCACACGAGTCTCGCCGAACCTTTTTCAGAACATTTAAGACAGTACATAATTGATTCGTGCGAGGAACTGAAATTAAAACACCACAAAATCGGAACAATCTTGACAATAGAAGGACCGAGATTTTCCACAAGAGCTGAGAGTTTTATGTTCCGTGAATTTGCACACGTGATAAATATGTCAACTTCTCCGGAAGCAATTTTGGCGAAAGAAATAGGAATTGATTATGCAGTCATTGCGATGTCAACAGATTACGATTGCTGGAAAAAAACAGAGAAGCCGGTTACATGGGAAGAAATTGAAAGAGTGATGAACAAAAATTCTGAAAATGTCAAGAGAGTTTTGTTAAAAGTAATCTGGAAAATTTCAGAACAGGAGCTTTCAAAAAAAGACGTTGAGTTTATAAAAAGTAAAATAAGAACGATTCCAAATTTTCCGAAGAATGGAGTAATGTTCAGGGATATTACGACTCTTTTCAAAGACGCCGAAGGAATGAAAAAAGTTGCGGAAATTTTTTACAACAGGTACAAAGATAAAAAAATAGACCTCGTCGCAGGAATTGAATCGCGAGGTTTTGTTGTCGCAGGAATTCTTGCGGAAAAACTCGGCGTCGGTTTTGTGCCGATAAGAAAAAAAGGGAAACTGCCGCATGAAAAAGAATCACAAGAATACGCCCTTGAGTATGGAACAGACACGATTGAAATTCACAAAGATTCAATCCAAAAAGGTCAAAAAATTCTTTTGATAGACGATTTGATTGCTACCGGCGGAACCGCCTCGGCGTCATGTCTGCTGATTGAAAAGCTCGGCGGAGAAATCGCCGAATGCGGTTTCATAATTGAACTGCCTGATTTAAGGGGAAAGGAAAAACTTAAGAAATATCATGTTTTTTCGATAGTAAAATTTGAAGGGGAATAATCATCTTTCAATAAAAATTTTCTCAAATTCTTTCACACCACGTTTGTAAGATTCGTTCCTTTCATCGTAGGCGTCTTTCGTATACTGCCAATTCCAGCATAATTTTTCAACAACTTTGAAACCGAACGATTCAAAGACGCCTCTTTGTATTCTCAAGACATCAGCACCATTCCAATTTTGTCCCACTAAAATTATCCCCGCGTTGATTTTTCCGACGAGATTTCCTTCTTGCAATGTTGAGCGATGATTTTCAATCCATGTCAGTCTTTCTATGAGTTTTTGGTAAATTGCGTTTGTCTGCCCCCAACGAACGCTTCCGAAGAAAACAACACAATCGGATTCAAACAACGATTTTGATATTTTCCAGAGTTCATCGTCTTTGTTGTTTATGCTCGCCCAGCATTTGTGGAATCCTGAAGGATTTTTGAATTTGTCTTTTAGAATTGCTTTTTGGACACCGCAATTGCTCCCTTTTGCAACAGAAACATTGCCTTCGCACGAGTAAATCTTCAGCTCCGGAACTTTTATCATTTTAACTTTTCTCCCAAGAATTTTTTTCATTTTCAAAGCGAGCTGTGTACTTTTCGGAATGTCTTTTTCTCCAATCCAGCGATTTGACGTCGTGAGAAATAAAATCTTTTTCTTAGTTTTAAGATATTTCACGGAATTGTCAAATTTTTTTCTGTCTTCAATCATCCTCTTTTTCATTTTCTTTTGTCTTTAAAGGAAAACTATTTTAAATTACTTTCCTTGTTCCCACCATGGAAAATCAGAAAAAAATCTGGAACGAAATCGCGGAAGAATGGAATAAATTTCGGCAAAAACCATTACCCGAGGCAATGGAGTTCCTCGGCGACAAGAAAGGAAAAGTTCTGGATTTGGGATGCGGAAGCGGAAGAAATTTTATTGCAAACAAAAAGATAAAATTTTACTGTGTTGATTTTTCAAAAGAAATGATAAAATTTGCAAAAGAAAATGCAAAGAAAAAAGGAATAAATGTAAAATTTTTTATTTCTGATTCTGAAAATTTGTCCTTTGCAGATAATTTCTTTGATTCCGCAATTTATATTGCCGCGTTGCACTGCATTCCTGAAAACAGACAAAGAAAAAAATCGTTGAGGGAACTGTTCAGAACACTCAAAAAAAATTCCAAAGCATTAATAACTGTTTGGAGCAAAAATCACATTAAACTTGTAAATCACACAAAAGACGCGACGATAACGTGGAAAAAGGATTCTGAAAGATTGCAGAGATATTACTACTTATATGACAAAGAGGAATTAAAGGAATTGCTTGAAAATGTTGGATTTAAAATAATCTCAATAAATGACGACGGAAAGAATATTGTTTTCATTGTCAAAAAGCCCTAATTATTTCTTCCATGAGATTTTATCATGTCAAAAAATTTCTCGGTTGAAAGCAAAACCTCTGAGTGCGCTTTCACTCTTATTTTCATCGGCATATTTTTTGTGCTTGTCTCAACCGTGATGACGCTTTTCGCACTCGGCTTCCTTCTTATTTCATTGTTGACAATCACATGTTTTGATGCGAGCAGTTCGTCTATGGAACCGTCGGAGACTCTTCCGGTTATGCCCTCTTTTATATCCTGACCGTATCTTGTTTTCCCGTTTTTTCTTATCCTAAATCCCTTTTCTTCAAGAATTTTCACCACTGCTTTTGCAACAGGGTCTGATGCTCCGAGTTTTCCCTGAGAATATATATACAAACTGCTGGCGCTTTCATCTTCGTGGAAATCCAAAACCAATACAGGAGGATATCTTCTTATTCTTTTTAGGACAAATGAAGTAATTTCTTCAGCTTCTTTGCACGAAGGTTTCTTTTTTCTGGGTTTTTTTGGATTTTTTAAATCCTGGAGATAATGTTCGCTGTCTCCGACGCTTTTGACCAACTCTTTTTTTTCTTTCGGAGATTTTCTTCTATCGGGGTATCTCCAGTTTAATGTATACCCCACCGGATTGCACAACGGCAAAACAACTAAAGGGATTTTTATGGCCAAATCATTCAAAAAACCGACGTATTGAGAAATTGCGTTTGGTCCGCTCGGCTCTTCCCCGTGTATTCCTGAAATTATCCACGCCGCCGGACCTTTCAATTTTGTCCTGAATCCCAGAATTGGCAGACTGTGTTTTTTGGATTTTCTTTTCGTCTGGAATTTTTGATTGTGAATTCTTTCCCTTATCCATAACTCTTCCTCAAATCTTTCGTAAGCGTCATAAAGCTCGCCGATGCTTTTTCTTCCATCCCTTTGATAGGTTTTCAGATTGACATGTTTTATTTCTCTCATTTGAAAATATATTTTCTAACACTTATATAGCTTTTTGCCCGTCAGAATTAACCCTCAGTCTTTTTTGAAGACGTTCATTATATCAAACAACGATTTTTTCTCAAACTCTTTTATTTTTTTATCTTCAATGTCTATCACGATTTTCAGTAATCCAAGAGAGGAAACGAAAACTGTTCCTATAAGGAGATTTTTCCCGCCAACCTTTTGGAGAGAAAGAATTATTTTCTGTATTTTACTTTTTATATTTTCATTTTCCATTTTCTCCGAAATTAAAGATTCAATTTCCTCAAAATTCAATTCAAAATCCGTTGAAACTTCTTCCGGGATTTTGTCGTCATATTTCTCAAGCGGAACTTTTTGGATTTTGGATTCAAGCTGAAAACTTGTCATCTTTCCCCCCTGCGGAATGAAATAATCAAAATGAACCTTGTTGTTATTTTTTTCTTTATCTATCGTCAGAAATCCCGAGCATAAAAAAGCGCCGGGATTTTCCCTGATGAAAGACTGAAATTCGCCGGAAGCGCGCAATTTTTCCAGGTAAAATTGGAGGTTCATTTTAATCAAAACACTTATCCAAGTCGTCTTTATTTAATTGTCTAAAATAATCGCACTCCTGTCTTAAATGCCATGAGAATTTTTTTTCAAATCCTATGTTTTTGATTTTTTTGCCTTTTTCCTGAACGGCTTTTATTGCAGGCACGAAATCTCCATCGCTAGACACAAGAATTGCGGTGTCGTAGGCGTTATTATATGCTGATTTTACCATGTCCACAGCAAAATGAATGTCGTCTTCTTTGACAATATAAATCGTTTTGCCGTTGATTTTTTCCCTTTGCATTCTACATAGAACTAACTTGAAATTTGGAAGGTTTTTTAGTTTCTCAAAAAATTTTTGTTGTTTTGAATAAGTTTCTTCGTCTTTTTTTCTATCCAATGGCGCCGTGTAGTAATATGTTCCAACATTCTTCCCTTTATCCGCAATTAATTCAACAAATTTTTCAAAATTAAAATTTGTCAGCGTTTTTGACTGCCCGTATATTTCTCTCAAAATATGGTATAAATTGCTTCCATCAATAAAAACCATGAGTCTTTCTTTATTCATTGATGAACACGGAAGACTCTCTTAATAAAATTAACCCAGAGTTGCCGAAGCAATTCTGGGGGATATATCTCTATGCGAGATATGGTTTATTTATACATTTTTCTGAAATTTTTGTTGGAAGTCTCAGAATTAATCTTTTAGTTGTCAACTTCATTTTCTCTCCTTGATTTCCTTTTTCAATCTTATGCAAAATTCATCAACCGTGAAGTTTTCAATTTTTCTGTTTCCTCTTGTCCTCACTGCAAGATTCTTTTCTTTTTCCTCGCGGTCTCCGACGACGATTATGTAAGGGATTCTGAACATCTCCGCGTCCTTTACTTTTCCCTGAACCGTCGTGTTTTGAAAATCCGCGTCAATTCTAATATCTGGAACGAAATCCGAGATTTGTTTTATTATTTTTTTTGCATAAGGAATATTTCTGTCTGTAAAACTGAGAACGCGAACCTGCGTCGGGGAGAGCCATGTTGGAAGTCTTCCGTTAGTATGTTCCAACAAAATTCCAATAAATCTCTCAAGAGAACCATAAATAACTCTATGCACAACAACGGGGGTTTTTAATTTTCCATCTTTGTCTGTATATTTTAATTCAAACCTCTGAGGCAACTGGAAATCCAACTGGATTGTTCCCATTTGCCATTCTCTCCCTTGGGAATCTTTCATTAGAATATCAATCTTTGGTCCGTAAAACGCCCCGTCGCCTTCCAGAACCACGAATTTTTTCTTGGACTTTTTTAAAACTTCTTTTAAAATCGTTTCAGCTTTGTCCCATGTTTTTTTATCTCCCAAAAAATTCTTTGGTCGTGTTCCAAGTCTAAACGAATATTCCATTCCGAATATCCCATAAAATACTTTGCAAATGTTGAATATGTGTTCGTATTCTGATTTTATCATATCTTCCGAGATAAAATTATGCGAATCGTTTTGTTGGAAAGAACGCACTCTAAGAAGACCGTTTAAAGTTCCCGATAATTCAAATCTATGAAGTCTGTCGGTGTCGGAAAGACGCAGCGGCAAGTCTTTGTAACTTCGGGATTTTGACCTGAAAACAATCATAGCATTAGGGCAATTCATGGGTTTTACGGCATAAGTCTCGTTTTCTTCAGTTTGGGAAACAAACATATTTTCCTTGTAGTGTTCCCAATGTCCTGAGACAAGATACAATTCTTTTTTGTTTATCAACGGGCTCATAATTTCTTGATACCCAAGTTTTTCATGATGTTCGCGCCAAAATTTAACAAGTTCATTATATAAGACTAGTCCTCTTGGCAGCCAGTATGGCATTCCCGGAGAGGTTTCATTGAACATAAAAAATTCCATTTGCTGTCCGATAATTCTATGGTCGTTGTCTTTCAATTTTGAAGTATCAAGTTTTGTTTGAGATATGCTGCTCATTGAAATCTTTTTTGGCAATTCTCTCTCAATTGTTTTTTTGTTTATCGGATTAATATTATCAAAATTAATTTCTCTGCTTAATTCCGAGAGCGGATGTCCCTTCACTTTCAATTCAAATTCCTTGTAATATCCAAACGGAGCGCGAAAGACTTTGAAATCTTTTTTTAATTCTTTTTCCGTGTTTTCAAGAACCTTTATTGCGTTTTCAGGCGAAGCCAGATTTGACGACAAATGCGCATAAGGATAAAGAACAATGTTTTTTACCTTAACTTGCGACGCGATGTCTTTTATGTTTTTTATCAATTCCTTAACTATTTTTTCAATATCCAAATCTGATTTTTCAACGGAAATCAAAATAGCGAGGGCGTCTTTTATTATGCTTTCCTTTTTTTCCTTTTCAGACAAATCAGCAACAGTTTTCAGCGCCTTTTTCAGCGGCTTGAATTTTATATAATCAACGTGCAATGACAAAATCTTCATTGAAAGAAAAAGGCGAAGACGTTTATAAAATTAATCCGTCAAACAAAATTTCAAGATTTTATCGCGATAATCTCTTCCCGATTCAGTAAGTTCGTAGAAAAGAACAATTTCTCCTTCGTGTATCTCTCTTACGTAACCTTTCTTAACGAGAGTTTCAATGCCTTTCAATACCTGCTTATCAAATTGAAAACGAGAAAATCTGCTGTGATTCTGAACCGATAAAAAATATAACGCCCCGAGCAAACTGATTCCTTCCAAGTTCTCCATCAAACAATCACTTGAATCTGTTTTTAAAATCTTATGCAATGAAAATAGGAATGTTAGAATTTTCTGAAGTAAGAATTAGATTTTCGGAAATATAAATATTTATAATGATTTAACTCCTGGTTAATTCGTGCTTGAATATATTTTTCCTTTTAACGAACCTTATGAAGGTATGCCTCTTATAGAAATGCCTCGGTCAAGACGAGA
>CAZAOW010000018.1:0-8589 GCA_964487075.1 Candidatus Woesearchaeota archaeon
TACATCAATCTTAATCTTACTTGGAAAGGCGTGTATAAATTCTTTTCTATTTTTCTCAATCATTTTTGTGAGAACACTTAACTTTTTACATTTAGGACAAATTTTCTGAACCCAATCTAAACCAACAAAACCACAATAATAACACATACCAAAATCTTGAGGGAACTCAAATTCTCCTTCTTCATTTATATATCCAAACCTTTCTTCCATTAACCTTTTAGTCATACCCCTTTTTATTTTTCCTCTTTTTCATGAACATTAAGTAATAAATCTCTAACTTTTCTAAGATTTTTTATATCTTGTTCCATTAGTAAAGAAACCCTTGAACTTAAATTCATTCCAATTGTTTTAAGCATATCTTGATATTCCATTATTAGGGCTGTTGGAACAGTCATAGTTATTTTTTTATAAGAAGGTAAATTAACTATCCTTTTCATTCTTTGTTTTTCTAAATAATCTTTGGGCTTTTTCATATTATACCATACTAATACATATTTATAAATCTTTACCTAAAAAAACCTAAGTCCCCTTCCCTTCGGTCAATCCACTTAATTTTTCTTTGAACATTTTATTTTAGGTCGCCTTCCCGACGCTGAACTTGGCGACGGCAAGCCCTGCCTTGACATAAGCATTAAATTGTTTCAAGTTTCTGACTTCCAAAACCTTTTTCAAAATCATTTTCGGTCTGAAATAATATTCCTTGTACGCGCGCTTCTGCATTTCCATCATCAATCCGAATTTGCTTTCCCCGTATTCAAACAACGGTTCGTTGAAGGCGTTGAAGTCTTCCCATTTTTGTGAAAAAACTTTTCCTTCTTTCATTATCTTGTCATAATACGGGCTTCCCGGAACAGGCGTGTAAACTTGGAACTGCGCGATGTTTAAATCCAAATCTTTTGCAAACTGGATTGTTTCCAGCATTTCTTTTCTTCCTTCTCCCTCGTTTCCAAACATGAAAAATCCTTCCGTCAGCAAACCGGCTTGTTTCGCCCATCTCACCGCTTTGATTATGTGCTCTTTTGTTTCTCCCTTTCGCATTTTTTTCAAAATTTCAGAATTTCCTGCTTCAATTCCGAACGCTACAAGATAAAATCCCGCTTGTTTCATTTTTTTTAAAAGTTCAGGAGTAACCCTGTCGGCTCTTATTCCGTTTCCTGTTTTCAAATCCAAATCATAATTTCTTTTTATCAATCCGTCGCAGATTTCTTCAACTCTTTTCGGCATGAATGTAAAGTTGTCGTCAAGAATGTTTAATTCCTTTATTCCGTAATTTTTTACAAGAAAATCTATTTCTGCAAGGACATTTTCAGGACTTCTGTATCGGAATTGTTTTCCCTGCGTTCTGAAATTGCTGCAGAATGTGCAACTGTAAGGACAGCCGCGAGAAGTCATGATTGTTGCAAAAGGATATCTCCTTACTCCCGGAGTCCAATATCTGCTCAGAGGCAATAAATCTCTTGCTGGAAAAGGAATAGAATCAAGATTTTGAATCAAAGGTCTTGGAGGATTTACGATTATTTCTTGGTTTTTTTCCCTGCTTTGACCACGCTTGGACGAAGCAGGGTGAACTTGCGAAACTCTATATGCAATACCAAGAACGTCTTTATCTTTTTTCCCTTGACACAATTCAAAAGTTGTTTCTTCTGCTTCAGAAATAATGCAATAATCAATTTCCGCACATTCCTGCAGCGTTCTTTCAGGCATCATTGTCGGGTGCGGTCCGCCGACGGCAATTTTCGCTTTCGGAAGAACTTCCCGCGCTTTTTTCGCAAGAGAATAAGCTTCCGTTATCGTGTTTGTCGTCGCCGCAATTGCAATGAAATCCGCGCCGCTTCTTCTTATAGCTTCTTTTTCCTGTTCATCGTTCAACCTCAGCGCGGCAAGGTCAAGAATTTTTACTTCAACTCCTTTGTCTCTTAAGTATCCCCCAATGTAAGCCATTCCCAAAGGCGGAAGAATCATCGTCGCCTCTTCGGAGACATAACTGTAAACTTTCAAATAATTCGGTGCAATGAGCAAAGATTTAACCATTGTTAAATTAAGAAGAAAGGAGTTATAAAGATTACGCAATCTCCTTGTGTAATTCCCCCATTGTCAGATTTTTCCCCCTGCCTTTTCTGTTAATCATGTAAAAAGCTTTCATATCTTTTAATTTAGGATTGTAGCCGTGCATTGCTTTGCATTCCTTAGTCTGCCAATAATTGGGAAAAAAACAAACTCCGGGATTTGCAAGATAAATCCAGTCGCCGTATTTCTTCTCTTTCCATTTTATTAATTTGCATTTGCTGGCTGGGATTTTATTTGGTTTTTCGCCCCAGTATCTCGCAAGAGTTGAATCAATAAAACACTTTTCTGTTTCCGGAACTTTAACAAACTCCTTTATATCAATCATCCCATGGTCAGACATTATAATATCCCACTGCATATTTTTTAATTTTTCGTCAAGTCTCTCCACTTCCGCTTTTACTTCTTCAGATTTCGTTCCGTATTTATGCGCGATTCCGTCAAGTTCGTGAAAAGTCTTGTATTTTGTTTTTGTTCTTTTTTGGAAAGGAATTCTCACGTCGCTGTCAAATTTATGGAATTTGTTCAATGGGATGTTGTTTGTTCTGAACATTTCGTTACCCCAAAAAAGATTCCATAAATTAATTATCACGTCTGTTGGAAATCTGCCCGTCCACGTAAATAATTTTATCCATTTCCAAGAGCTTTTTTCAGTATAATAAAAAAACGCAAGTTTATCGGAGTTTCCGCGAAAAAAAGTATCCATTCCTCCCCAGAATCCTAAGGGAGTTTCAAGTTCTCCGTGCTGCAACTCTTTTGTTTTTTCTTTAAGATACTTTGTGTATTTCAAATATTCCGGCTTGAAACTATCAAGCATTATAACAATTTTTTTCATTATTTAGAACCTACTGCGTTTTTGGATTTTTAGTGCCGTTCTTTTATTACTTCTAATTCATAATAGATATTATTACATGGAAATATAAAAAAAAGAAATCTTGTGTAGAAAGTCGGAAAGATATTTGGCAGAAAACTAAGCCAGTTCAGTTTTGAGTTTAATGAATAAATGTATCTCTTTTTCAGTGTCCTAAATCTCGCCTTTGTATAATGCCCCCAGTATTCATTGAAATATTCAAATGTGTTCCAAGTCAGAAATTTTTTGGTTAGAGGATCTTGGGCAGAGCACATTGAAGGAAATACCGGCCCCCTTATTTTCACAAGGCCCTTATTTTCACTTATTCTCCAAAGTTCTTCCATTATCTTAATAAAATCAGCGTCAATAAGTTCCACTGTTCCAAAAGAGAGTATTTCATTAAAATGATTTTCTGGAAAAGGGTATGGGAATTTACTTAAATCATGAATAATGTCAACTCCATTTAACTTGGCTCTGTCTAGATTTATGTACCCTTTTTTTATATCTCTCCCACAACCAAGATTTAGTTTAAACATTTTATTACACCAACCTCTGTTCATAATATAATCCGTACGCCCTTAAAGCCCTTTCCTTCAAATACCAAAAATCTTTTTTGTCAACGTATATTAATTTCTTCAGCTCTTCGTAAGCTCTGTCAAGATAATAATCATTTTCTATTATTTTGTATTTTAGCAAAAAATAAATTGGTAATATCATTCTCAGCCCGACATCTTTCCAAGTAAACAAAGGAGAAAAATGCGGCTTGTCGTGTTGTTTCAAAATGTTAAAATACCCGACATTTAATTTATACTGTGCCGGAAAGAAATTGAACCCCATCTTCTCTTTAAGGTAAGGTTTGAAATAGGTGTATGGGAGTTTTTTCTTTATTGCCGTGCTAATATCCGAAGCTCCTGCGATTTTTTTTATGTAATATTCAAAAACTTCCAATATGTCGTTTAGTGCAACGTTCCAAAGTTGTTCGTGATTGACTTTAAAATCCGGTTTTAATTTGAATTCCGCCGCTTTTTTCACTTTCCCGGCAAGATTAGGAATTTTTATATATAACTCAGGAAAATTATTTTTGTAAATTTCCGAAAAAATCTCCGCTTTTTTTTTCGCCGTCGCGGCAAATTTTCCTTCAAGTATTAACAAAGATTCGCAAATTGATATATAACATTTGTAGCTCCAAAAAATTCTGATTTTTTTCTGTTCCTCGTCGTAGTTTTCTCTCAAACCAAGGAGCATCGTGTGGAGTTTGTTGAAAAGATTCCTGAGTCCGTCTGAAACTGGAATTTCGTTGGGTTTTATCTCCCTGATTTTGTCCAAAACCGAGGCATCTCCGTAGATCACTTGACTTCCATATTTCAACTCGTAATATCTCTGCATTTTCATTAATTTTCCCAGCTCGGAAAACTGGAGACATCTTGTGTCAACATGAAAAAATTTGTTTGAATCATATCCTTCTCCGGGAAAATACGCAACCTCAAGTCCGCCCATTCCGATTTCTTTTGAAGCGTTCATTGAAATTTTGTTCAGTTCATTGTCTGAAAGTTTTTTTTCAGTAACAATGTAAAAATCAAAATCGTTGAAAGGCACGGGTTTCCCGTTTATTGCCTGAATACTCCCTTCTCCACGCCCGAAACCTCCGAACAGAATTATTGCAATTGGGTTGCAATCTTTTACAAAACTTGCAACAACTTTGTCCAAGTAATTTTTTTTTATGTATTCGTCAACCTTTTCGCCGTAAGCCGTGTATTTTCCCATTTCAAATAATTAAGTTTAGAATTTAAAAAGTATGTCGTGATGAAATATTAATGTTCAATCTTCCAAATCAATCTTGTCCTGAGTGTATTTTTTTCCGTGCTTTAATGCAATATAAGCTTTCTCCAGTTCAACACCAAGATCCATGGCATGGTCCATTTCTCCGACGAGATTTTCTTTTAACATTGCAGTATAAACTTCCATAGGCGTGTCTCCCCGAATTATAATCCTTACCTTGTTTTCCTTGTAATCGCAGAAAGCAGCCTCAATTTTCCCTAAATCCTTGTTTACTCTTATCAAGAAATATCCTTTCATGTCGGGTTTCCATGGCCTTTTTATTCCGGTCGCGTCAATTTCCCCCGGTTTTTCCATTGTGATTTCTTTGAAACCTCTTGCGTCATATTTGCCAAGACTTTTCACTTCTTTGCTTTCTTCGGGCATTATTTGAAAAGAAAAAAAGAGGTTATAAGGATTGTGAAACTTTGGATTCCAAAACTATTTAAAGAAATTTTCAATCCTTCTGAAATGGTGAAGATGCTTTTGATTCAACCGAATTATCGCAGCATTTACTCTTATGCAGGAAGCAAAACAGCGACGCCGATTTATCCTCCACTGGGTTTGGCTTACATCGCCGCCGTCGTTCGCGAAAAAGGACATGAAGTTAAAATTCTTGAAGCAAATGCATTTGACTTGACGCACGAACAAATAAAAGAAGTAATTGAAAAATACAATCCGGATTTTATCGCGATAACAGGGGCTTCCTCAATGATGGATGAAATAACAAAACTTTGTTCTTTCCTGCCTAAGAATGTAAAAGTCATTTTCGGTGGAATTCATGCGAGTTCAATGCCGGAAGAGGTCTTGCGCGATTATCCGAGAATAGATTACCTTGTTCGCGGAGAAGGTGAAGAGGCAATTATAGGAATTTTAGAAGGAAAACCATTGAAAGATATTTTGGGTGTTTCATTTCGTGATAAAAAGGGAAAAATAATTCATAACAAGGACGCACCGTTTATTGAAGACCTAGATAGCTTGCCTTTTCCGGCGCGCGATTTGTTGCCTATGCATAAATATTTCAGCTTTGAGGCGCGCAAATATCCTATTGATTACATCGTCTCTGGACGCGGTTGTCCGTATCATTGTATTTTCTGCGCGGATTTCATAACTTCCGGGAGAAAAATGCGCGCGCGCTCCGCCGAAAATATCGTCGCTGAAATAAAACATCTTGTGGAAAAATACGGAACGCAAGAAATTGATTTCCAAGACGATAATTTTACTTTGTATCCTGACCGCGTGAAAAAATTTTGCGACCTGATGATAAAAACAGAATTGAACAAAAAAGTAATCTGGAAAGTTGCGAACGGAGTCCGCTGCGATAAATTATCTCTTCCGATGCTTAAGCATATGAAAAAAGCCGGTTGCTACATGCTTTCTCTTGGCATAGAGTCCGGAAATCAAAAAATTTTGGACAAGATGAGAAAAGCGGAAAAACTTATTGACATAAAAAACGCAGCTGAATGGTGCGCCGAAGCCGGAATTCAAACCCGCGGTTTGTTTATTTTCGGCTTGCTCGGTGAGAACAGAAAAACAATGCTTGATACGATAAGATTTGCAAAATCCTTGCCTTTGGACACCGCGACGTTCCATGTTTGCATTCCAATGCCTAAAACAGAATACTGGAACATAATCCAAAAAGAAGGACAATTGCTTGATGTTTCTTGGGATAAATACACCGCGTATTCCGAAGGCGCTTTCAAGCACGGCGACGTTACTCCTGAACTAATGTCTGAAATGCAAAAGCGCGCATACAAGGAATTTTATCTCCGTCCTTCTTTCATAATACGCAGATTCCTCAGAATCCGTACTGCGAAAGATGTAAGATTGATTGCAAAAGGCGGAATGGAAGTCTTGAAGTTTGCGAAGAACTAGAAAAAAATGTTAAAACCAAAAGATTTTGAGGAATATTTAAAAAGATGGCCAACCGGATTGGGACTAATCTTAATTTTTCTACCGGGAGTATTGTATCAATTAGAATATAGATCTGTAAATATTGCGAACTATTCAGGTTCTTTAGTGATAATATTTTTGTTTCTTTCACTGTACTATTCTATGCATTATTTAATATTAAGTTGTGTTTCCTTTAAGATACTATTTCTAAATCTCAAAAAATTAAATAAAAACCATTTTTTAGGGATAATATTAGGTAGCACAGTTGCTTATTGGTTTATGTTTAAAATAGAAAGTTATTTTCCAACATTAGTACACCAAAGATTTTATTTTATATCTTTAGCAATTGTTTTAATTATTTTATTTATGGTACTTTTATTTAATAAATTCAAAAAATAACATTTTTCAACAAAACCCCACAAATCCTTATAAACAATTATTCTTTAAAAAAACATGCAAAAACGAGTTTTAAGGGCGAGTTTTCACGGACACATTCTCGCAGATTATGGTCCTTGGTGGAGAAAACAATTTGGAATTGAAGGGAGAAATTTGGCTGATGTTGCCGCCGATAGATGCATAGAAAAGGGTTTGGATTTATATACAATTACAAATGAGTATGATTTCGCAAATTTCAAAGAAGTAAGCAGATTTCAACAGATTTTTAACGAAGCCGTTGGAAATTCTCCGACAAGCGAATATGTCGTTGAAAAACTTGGAGAAAACGCGTTTGTCATGGAGTCTGATTCTGGAAGAATTATTTTCCTGAACGGAAAAAGCATAAGAGTTGCCGACGACGGAAGAAGATACGAAATTTCAACTTTTGGTTCAAACGATATTCCCGACGGAAAAAGTTTTGAGGAAACATCAAAACGCTTGCACGACCTAGGACTTTTGGCTGTTGCTGATCATCCGTTTTCAAAAGGACACAGTGGAATAGTTTCAGAGGAAAAACTTTTGGACTTGTGGAGAAAGGGATACATTGATGCTTTGGAACACGACGGGAAAATTGCCGTCCCGGAATTTTTATCTTTATTGCCTGTTGAACAATTCAAGAATTATTCCAGAGGATGCAACAGAAGAATTGAAGCGCTCGCAAACAGATATGGAATTCCGATGATTGCAAACGACGATTCCGACGGGATTTCTCACATTGGAACCGCATACACTGAATTTGACGCTGACAAAATAAGACTGAACAGCGATAGAGATATTATTCAAAGCGTAAATAAATTAATCTTAGATGAAAATTTTACAACACACAAAGGATATTTGAATTTTTTCAGTTTCATGAGATACGCTGGTTGGATTCTTGCGGTTAAAGAACATGGACTTGGGTTGAAAGAAAAATATGAAGCAAGGTTGAGAAAGAAAGAATAATTCATTTCCAAAAAGAAAAGTTTAATTAGAAATTATAAATCACTTATTTATGCAGAAATTTGAGTTTGTAGAGGACGAGAAATATTTTTCTAAATTATTGTGCGAAAAAGGTGAAGATATATCCAAATATTATTCGTTATTTGATTTTCGGAAACCCGCTCTAAAAAGAAGAGAGTTTAACAAAATAAGAAATTCTATTTTTAACAATTTACTAAAATTGAAAGGTTCGGTATGTGGGTTATCTTTTGATAAAATTTGTGATATAAATTCTGGATTTAATGTAGACCACGTTATCCCTCTTTCTACAAATAAATTAAATAAAAAGTTGAGAAATATGAATCCATTAAAAGGGAAAAAGGTTAGAACGCAAAGCTTTGGGTCAAACAAACCATCTAATTTAATTCTGACGTGCCGTAAATGCAATGCTTATAAGAAACACAAAATATTGACGAAGCAAGAAATAAAAGAGATATTAAAAAAATAAATTTACTGCGCTACTTTTACTTTTTCCGTTTCATATTCTTTTCCAAATTGAACAATGTGTCCTATTACAGCTTTGATTCCTTTGATATTATACATTAAATCTTGCA
>CAZAOW010000019.1:0-671 GCA_964487075.1 Candidatus Woesearchaeota archaeon
AATAATTTGCAGTTAATTCGCCGTTATTTCTATCCCACTCAATGCGGAAGACAGTCCCCGCAGGATAAGATACCAATTCTTCTATGATTTTTTGTTTGTCCATTTTTTATTTTAATTTCTTAAAATTTATGTGATTAAGTTTAGTTCTTTCGTCTCCTGAAGCAGAAATAATTCTTTTTTGGAAGGCAGAGGGTATAATTCAAATTCCTTGGCTAAAGCATCTAATCTTGTTGGATTTCCTTCGTCATCACTGCATGTATATAATAATTTATTCCTAATTATTCCCATGTCTCCTCCAAATGGGACTTTTGGGTCATGCAATGAGGGGCATTGCATATCAGGTGTTAGGTCGTCTAACATAAAACCGATTGTTCCTAATTCATATCCTCTTGCCTGTGCAAAAGAAACAAATCTCTGTACAGATTCTTTACCACGTAAATAATAAATCCTATATGCTTCCCTCATATCACTTCCAAGTCAAATGTCTTTTTAAGATTTATCGTGATTTATCATTCATAAAACTCAATTCCAAGTTCGCTTTCAATTTCCTTGTGTTTCACGTCGTCAATACTTTCTCCGTGCCCCAAAATCTGAGAACTTTTCACGCCGGTAATTATTAGAAGAACGCGCATTGACTTGTCCATATCCTGAGAAAGTTGCGCGCCCCAAAT
>CAZAOW010000019.1:681-8284 GCA_964487075.1 Candidatus Woesearchaeota archaeon
TCGGGAGAAAGTTTTTTCCCGACATGCTCAATAACAACTTTGCATTCGTCAAGACTCATGTCGTTTCCTCCGACGATGTTTATCAACGCCCCAGTCGCGCCGGAGATATCAACATCAAGCAGCGGATTTTTAATGGCTTTTTCAACAGATTCGTAGGCGCGATTTGCAGAATCAGATTCTCCCATTCCAATCAGAGATACGCCGCCGTCAACCATCACTGCTTTTATGTCCGCGAAATCCAAATTCACCAATCCGGAAGTTGTTACCAATTCAGTAACTCCTTTTACAGCGTTTGTCAAAATCTCGTCGGCAATTTTAAATGCGGTTTGCAGCGGCAACTCCGGAGCAAGTTCAAGAAGTTTGTCGTTCGGAATCACAATCAAGGTATCAACGATTGACTCCATTTTTTCCAGACCTTCTGTCGCGTTTTCAATTCTTTTTTTCCCCTCAATCGTGAAAGGCAAAGTAACAACCCCAATTGTAAGCGCGCCTTGTTTTTTCGCGATGTTTGCAATCACGGGCGCGGCTCCCGTGCCGGTGCCTCCGCCCAATCCGCAGGTAATAAAAATCATGTCGCTTCCCGCGAGTCTTTTTCTTATCTCTGCCTCGGACTCTTTTGCGGCTTCCTCGCCAATTTTAGGGTTGCTTCCTGCCCCCAAACCCCTCGTTAATTCTTTTCCAATTAAAATTTTCACGTCGGCATTAGCGTAAAGCAAATCCTGCGCGTCTGTATTCACGGCAATCAATTCTCCGCCGCGGATTCCGATTTCCTTCATTCTGTTCAAGGAATTTCCTCCTCCTCCGCCCACGCCGACAACTTTTATTTTCGCGGTTTGTTTTTTCAGCAGTTCTTCAAGCTCTTTGTCAATATCTTTTACATCGGCAAGCAAAGACGCAGACGTGATATAATCATCTCCCATAAAAACAGAAGAAACGAGTTGTTTATAAAAATTGTTGTGATTTTTTTAACTGGAAACCGGGGGTTTTTCTTTTTCCTTTTTCTCTTTTTCAACAACTTCTTTTTTTTCCTCTTTTTTCCCGGTTTTCTCTTCTTTCGCTTCAACCACTTCCAAATCCAAATTTAAAATCTCCTTGAATTTGTCCTTGAAGAGCTCAACGAATTTCACCATGTTTTTTTCCGTTTCCACGACTATCTTGTCTCCGTCAATTTTAAAATTCAAATCACGGCGGAAAAGAAAATCCATGAACGCTTTTGCCTTTTCACCGACGTCCTCAATTTTTCTCGTAATGTCCACGTTATAAATTACTGTTTTCCCGGCTATAGGATTGTTGAAATCCGCTATTATTCTCCCTCCTGAAACAGAAAGTATTTTCGCCATTCTTCCGTCAAAATTAAACACAAAACCCGGAACAGGGCGCAGGTTTTGCTCCTTGAAAATTCTCATCGGAATCAACTGAATCAGCTTTGAATCTCTAAGCCCGAAGGCGTTTTCCGGCGAGAGCTCAATCTCGTATTTTCCCAGCTCTTTTCCAAGAAGAAAATCGTCAACGCCTTTCAAAAACATTCCGGAACCAAGAGAAAAAATCGCGGGCTTCGGCTCAATATTCAGATTCGCTTTTTTCAAATCCTCTTTTATGTTTGAATCAAATATCTCGCCGTTTTTGATTTTCGCCGTGAACTGCACTTCCACAAAATCGTTTTTTTTCAAAACCATCAATCTTCCTCAGCAAAAACGTTTATAAATTTAATTTTTTTCACAAGGACATGGTTTTGAAGCTAATTAACGCGACAGAAGCAAAAGTCGGCACAAACATAATCGTTGATGCAATGCCCTGCACAGTCAAGAGCATTGACATTTCCAAGACGGGAAAACACGGAAGCCACAAATGCCGCATAGAAGCTGTTGGAATGATTACAGGAACGAAGAAAGTTTTCGTTGTTCCCGGACATGAAAGGTTTGAAGTTCCGATGGTTGAAAAAAGAAAGGGGCAGGTTTTATCGCTCGGCGACGGAAAAACAATAAGCGTCATGGATTTGGAAAGCTTTGAAACTCTTGAAGTTCCGTGCGACGAAGAAATAAAATCTGAATTGGAAGAGAACTCAAATGTTGAATACTGGAACATTGAAGGAGAAAAAATAGTGAAGAGAAAGTTATAATGACTAGACCGAAAAATTTAGTTTACGGATTTAGCGGAGTCGTAGAGAGAAAAGTATTAAATGACTTAATTGAAGACATGGACGTTCTCTCCGAAATGCCTCCGCAAGGAAAATGGATGGACCCCGAAAAAATGTTAAGAAGCATAAGATTTGAGAATATTCAAGCCAGCCATGCAGTATATTACGTTCAGGATTTGCAAAGTGGCGGACCAGACGGAAAATCGGAAAAATCTGGAAGGTATATTTTAAAAGATGGTTTAATAACTCCTTTTAGTTAATAAATAAAACATAAAATCAAAAAATAATCATGGCAAAAATACCCGAGGCAATGAACCGGCTTTTCAAGAACGTTTTTGTTTGCAAAAGTTGCAGCGCGAAAATTCGTTCGGAACCGATAAAAATACTTGAAGGAAAAGTAAGATGCAGAAAATGCAAAAGGAAATCGTTTAGACCTTTAAAGAAAAAATAAGTTTTCATTTTTCACATTAAAAAACTTCAAAAAATAAAAAGAAATAAAATGAATTTTATAATATACGACTTAACTTTTCTCGCGCTGTTTGTCGCCTTTGTTTCATTTTTTCTCTACACTCGCAGAAAAAATCTGAAAAGAGACGGGCTTTTGTTTCTTTACAAAACAAGCTGGGGAATAAGACTCATTGAAAAAACAGGCGAGAAATACAAAAAAACGCTAGGCGTGCTAAGTTATTTTTCAATCGCGACAGGATACATATTGATGGCGGTTATGTTTTACATGCTCGTCAAAATAGTTTATATTTATGTAACTTTGCCGTCGGTGGTTAGAGCGATAAAAATTCCTCCTATAGCGCCTTTAGTCCCTTATTTGCCCCAAGTTTTCAAACTTGATTTTCTCCCGCCTTTTTATTTCACCTACTGGATTGTGATAATCGCAATCGTTGCAATTTCCCATGAATTCGCACACGGAATTTTCGCCGCCTATGACAAGATAAAAATAAAATCAACCGGCTTCGGATTTTTCCCGTTTTTCTTTCCAGTTTTTCTCGCGGCTTTTGTTGAACCCGACGAAGAAACCATGAACAAGAAAAAAATTCACACGCAACTTTCCGTGCTTTCGGCGGGAACTTTCGCAAACGTTCTCACGGCAATATTATTTTTCGGAGTGTTGTGGATTTTTTTCATCTCTGCATTCACGCCAGCCGGAATAATTTTTGATACTTATCCTTACACTGTCGTCGGATTTTCAGAAATAACTTCAGTCAACGGAATTCCCATAACAAATATTTCTTATGATAATGTTATCGGGAAGATGAATGAAGAGGGACTGAATAAAATAAGCTCCCAAGGGAAAGAATATCTCCTGACAAAAAAATCTCTTGAAGAGCAGAGAGGCAACACCGACGTCAAGGTTTATTATAATGCTCCTGCAATAAATGCGAAACTGGAAAGCATAATTACAGATATTGACGGGGAAAAAATAACAAGCATGGATTTTTTGGAGAAAGAAATTTCAAGCCGCGCGCCAGGAGATAAAATAGTTTTGACCTTGATAAGTTCAGACGAGGATTCCTACGACAGAGAGATAATTCTTGCAGAGCATCCCGGCGACAAAAACAGGGCGTGGCTTGGAATAGGATTCAACCAGCAAAATAATCCGGGATTTATGGGAAAGATTTATTTGTTTTTATCGTCTTTCAAAGAGCAGCATGTTTATTATCAACCGAAAATAGACGGGCTCAGCATTTTTATTTATAATCTTCTTTGGTGGCTTGCATTAATCAGCATCAGCGTGGCGCTCGTTAACATGCTGCCTCTTGGAATCTTCGACGGCGGGAGATTTTTCTATCTCACAATTCTTGGAATAACAAAAAATGAAAAAATCGCTAAAAATTGTTTCAAAATTTCAACTTATTTCCTTTTGTTTTTGATTTTCTTGCTGATGTTTTTTTGGATGAAATCTTTTTATAATTAATTTCAACATTTTTCAGAAAGATATTTAAAGTTCTTTTTTATTATATCATAAATTAAAAAGAGGTTAAATAAAAAGATGGCAAAAAAGAAAGCAACAAGGAAGAAAGCCGCGAAAAAAACAACAAAGAGGAAAGCTTCCAGTTCAAGAAAAAAGAAAAAAAGATAATTTTTTTCCGACAAATTTAATTTTTATTTTGTAAAATTTTTATTTATTTCTTTTATAATATTTTTTAGAAAGTCTATAGGTCAACGACGCCGTCCTTTGTCAATACCGCGAACCTTATTCCCACGGGAAGATTAATCAGGGCGGAAATAAGAGCCATGTGTTCTTTGCCGTCTCCAGAGGCGATTGAAAGAGCAGTTTCCATTCCGGAAATTTTTCCCTTTAACTTCTTTGAAAATTCTTCCTTCAAATCCTGAATTTTCTTGTTCAAATCCACGGAAATAAATTCAAATTTATTTTTGTGCGAGAATTTTCTTGCGGAATCGTCGCCGAGAATAATCACTTTTTCCCATTCGCCGTGATTCATCAATCCTGAAACCTGCTTCCAGGTTTCCTCGTCTTTTGAGAGAAGCGCGATGAGTTCCATTAATAAAAAAACAAAAACACTTTATAAGAATTGTTGTGAATTTTTGAGAACGATTAATTTATAAATCTCCTTTTTCTCACAAGAAAATCGTTAAACTACATCGTTGAAAGATACACTCTATGCTTTCAGCGCATCATGTAGGAGATAAAGCAAGAGAGACCTGCGATTGGCAGAAGACAAGGTAAATCCTAAAAGATTTAACATCGGCGCATCGCAACAATTGTCCCCGAGCAAACAACAAAATGGAACTTGAAGAACAGTTAAAAAAAACATTAGAAGAACTCAAAAAGGAAAAACCGAGAAAATTCAGCCAGAGCGTTGATTTAATCGTGAACTTGCAAAAGTTTGATATTAAAAAAAGTCAGATAAATATTTTCGTGCAAGTGCCACACAAGATTAAGGATAAAAAAATCGCCGCGTTTTTGGAAACAAAACATAAATTTCTTGAAACAATCACAAGGAACGATTTCAAAAAATATTCCGATAAAAAAGAAATAAAAAAACTTATAGGAAATTATGATTTTTTTGTGGCACAGGCAAGTCTCATGCCTTCTGTTGCCACGAGTTTCGGAAGAGTTCTCGGACCTACCGGAAAAATGCCTTCTCCGCAACTTGGAATCGTTATGAATCCCGACGACAAATCAATGAACGAACTTGTTGACAAAATAAATCACAGCATAAGAATCCGCGCGAAAGAGGCGAGCATAAAAACCGTCGTTGGAAAAGACAACATGAAGAATGAAGATATAATAGAAAATATTCTGACAGTATACAACGCCTTGTTGAAAGTTCTCCCGAAAGGAAATGACAACGTGAAAAATGTTGAAATAAAATTCACAATGACTAAACCAATTAAAATAAACTTAAAATGAAATTTGTTAGAGATCTTGAACAAAGAACGACTGATGACGAGTATTTAGATTGGCAAGAGGGAGGGATTGAAGATAGAGCAACTATTGCCATAAAATATTTACTTATTGGAGAGAGCGTAGAGTTAGATAGCTTAGGGGAAAATATGGCACCAAATGGGCAATTGGATAAAAATTTTAAGTATATCGAAGGAATTCTACCAGAAGGATTTAAGGCATCATTACATCCTCCCGAACAAAGAACACATCAGTATAAGAGATTAATCTTGACGAGGGTTTTAAAATGAAAACTAAAACAAAACAGGAAGTTCCGGAAAAGAAAATCAGCGCGGTTAAGGAATTGACGAATTTAATCAAAAACAAGAAAACGATTTTAATCGCTTCGGTGAAAAATCTTCCGGCGTCGCAGTTCCAAGAAATTTCAAAAAAATTCCGCGGCAAGGCGGAAGTAAGATTGACAAAAAAGAACATCATGCTCAGAGCGATAAAAAATTCCGGGAACGAAAAACTCGAAAAGTTAAAAGAATTCATACAAGACAGCGTCGCTGTTTTGTTTTCCGATTTGGATTCATTTGACCTTGCGGCGGAATTGCTGCAGAATAAAAATCCTGCAAAGGCGAAGGCGGGACAAATAGCTGACAAAGAAATTGAAGTTGAAGCCGGACCGACAGATTTGGTTCCAGGACCGGCGATTTCAGAACTCGGCGCTTTGGGAATTCAAATTCAAATTGACAAGGGAAAAATAGCAATCAAGGAACCGAAAGTAATCGTAAAGAGCGGACAAAAGATTTCAGAAGCAGCTGTGAGTTTGATGAACAAGCTTGACATAAAACCTTTTTCAATAGGATTTATTCCGATTGCAGCGTTTGACGTGAAAGAAGGCAAATTATATGATAAAATTGAAGTTGATGTTGAGAAAACCCTAGGAAAATTAAAAGAATATCACGCAAAAGCGCTCGCATTCGCGGTTGAAATGGGATATTATTCAAATGACACGATAAAATTAATTATTGCAAAAGCCAGCTTGGATTGCGGCGCGATTTCAATCCTTGTTAATACTTCAGAAAATAAATCTGGCTCGCAAAAAGCGAGCGAAGATTTAGAAAAATCTTCTGGAGAGTCGCCTACGGCGAGCGAAAATTCATAAGAATCTTCGCAAGGAAAATAAACATGAAAACTGATTTAAGATAATGGATTACATATACGCAGCACTTTTGTTGCACAAGCTCGGAAAAGAAATCAACGAGCACAATTTGAAAAGTGTTGTTGCGGCTTCCGGAATTCAGGCAGACGAAGGGAAAATAAAATCTCTAGTGGCAAGTCTGAAAGGCGTTGACATAGACAAGGAACTTGCCAACGCATCTTTGGTCGCTTCAAGCGCAAGCGCCTCAGCAGGGCATGCGGGACATGAGAAGAAAGAAGAGAAGCCAAAGGAAGAAAAGAAAGAAGCTGCAGCAGAAGGGCTTAGTGCGCTTTTCGGTTAATTTTTATTTTTTATGGTTCACTAAGTCTGCTTTTCTAGTTGGAAACTTGTTTCCTATAATTTAGAATATAAATTTATTTAAAGAGGTAATCATATTCCTTTCTATGAATGCTAGAACTCAAACAGCAGAGAAAATCTTTAATTCAATTATAGAATTTACAGACAAACATAATTTTAATCCTGGTGAGAGACCTTTTGAGAATGGGGATGTAATTCAACCAGAAGAGGTAGTTTGTAAAATACCTGAATTAAAAGAGGGGGAAAGAGTTGTTCTAAATGCTTGGGGCGGTTGGGAAGTGCATCATTATGAGGGTTGCAGAAGAAGACTAGGAGTTTATTCTATTGAGACTGTTGAGGGTGGAGAAGCAAGGTCTGGGAAACTGTATAAAAGATATCTTCTCCGAGAAGAAGAAAAATTTTCTGAATCTTATTTAGTTGAGGCGCTTCTTTCCGGGAATACTTTACAAACCCAAAACAAAATTAGAGGATTAAGATATCTCTCTTTGAATAAATAGTGAAAATTTACAAGTTCTAGAATCCAAATGCACAAAAAAAATTTCTTTGGAATTTTAGGAATTATTTCCTTCGGCGCGAT
>CAZAOW010000020.1:0-2888 GCA_964487075.1 Candidatus Woesearchaeota archaeon
TTCAAGAATTTTTCTGGCGAGTTCATCGTCGTCGCTGGAAAAAACAAGCTTTTTGCCTCTGTTTTTTCTTATCAAATCCCTTGCTTTTGAAAAGTCTTTTTCGTGAATAAAAATTGTTTCCATTTTATTTTTTAATAACCACATAATTAGCGAGGAATTCTTTTTTTGGATTTTTCACGCTAACTAATTTAATTCCGCTGTTTAAGACATAACCGCTTTTTTTAAACTTAAATTTTTCTTCAAAACCCGTTGTTTCCAATCCTTTCTCTTTAGTCCAACCCAAAGATTCTGTTATCTTATTATAAACTACCACAAAATTTTTCCCAATTTTTTTATCTATTTTTCCATCTACATTTTCCCCATAAATAAAATCAAATAAAAATGCCTCATAAAATCGCCAAGCATCAGGAATAAGACACGCCAAAGAAATCTTCTCATTATCAATATAGTTCTTTGTTTTTTTCATTATCTTAAACTCTGTTTTGAATTTTCCATAATTAAGTTCTCCGATTTTGATAATTTTTCCCATCTAACCGTTAATTTCCGTCCCTATAAATTTCTTTTTGTTCAGAAAATTATCAAGTTGTTTTGCGTCTTTTCCAAGAATATATGTTGGAATTCGGGATTTCATAATAACTTTCGCCGCCGTCTGATCCAAAACAAAATGTTGTCCCGGTTCGTATTTTATTTTGTTGGCAAGTTTTTTAAAATCTCTCCATGAAATCGCCGGAATGAATTTGGCGCTTTTGTATTCCGTCGGGTTTTTGTCGTACAAACCCGAAACATTCGTGAGGTTTATAAAAATCGCGTCAAAATGTTTCGCGACATCTGCCGCAGTTGAATCAGAAGTTTGCCTCGGTTTGTATTCCAACGCGCCGCAAAAAACAATGTCCTGTTTTTTGAGATATCTGTGAATTTCCTCCATTTTTTGCGGAATTCCAGATTTCGGATTTTGATTGAAAAAATAACTCATGAATCTCGCGTTCGTTCTTGTTGAAGAAATTCCCGCGTAATTCTGCAGCGTTTCGCCGATTCTGTTTTCCCTCAGCGCGGAAATGTATTTTCGCGCAATGTTCCCGCCGCCGCACACAACTATGAATTTGTAATTTTTCGTGTTTTTCTTTATGGTTTCCTTGAATTCTTTCAGATAGTTGGAATCAATTTCTCTCGGAATTATCAAACTCCCGCCCAAACTTAAAACCACGACTCTTTTTTGCATGATGGGAAAAAGGAAAAGAAGTTTTTATATGTTTTGAGGGAAAAAATTTATAAATGAAATAACTTACCATGAAAAATGGCGATTAATTTATTTGATATTAGTAGAGTTTCAGCGATGGTTGCTTTAATTTTTAGTTCTGCATATATTATTACCCAAAACGGGATAGAAGAAGGGGTAATATTTTTCTTGCTTGTATTTGTAGCAATTTTCTTATGGTGGTTTATGGAATGTGCTTGGATAGAACATAAACATAGTAGAGGGATAGATAGATAATTCATCTCACCGTAAACAACTTATCATCTTTCACGTTGAAAATTCCCAACCTCGCGCCTGAATCAATCCAACCGTGCGCGTAATTCACCGCGGCGAACGCATTTACAAAATCGCCTTTTTTTTCAAAATGTTTCGCGTCTGAAAGATAATTCTCAGCCATTAATATTATTTCTCTCGCCTCTTTTTCTTTTCCCTTGACGATTTTTTTCTTTGCAATTTTCAGCGCCCTTTCCGACAGATTAAGATACTTTCTGATTTTCTCTTTGGTTATTTTATTTTCCATTAAAACCCGAAGCACGACAAATTTTTAAACCTATTTTCCCTGAATTATTTATGGGAAACAGCAAGCCGGGAGTGGTTATCGCAGTTCTTGTAATTTTGGTTTTAGTTCTCGCTTCTCTTGTCCTTTACGCGTTCGTTCTTAAACCGGCAGTAACAGGATATGTTATAAACGCGCAGACTCAGGGCGTGGAATACGCTTTGGCGACTTTGGTGCAGGCGTCTTCAAATTGCGAAATAGTTCCCGTAACAATAGGAAACAAAACAACGCAGTTCGTGGACGTTTCTTGTTTGCAGCAACCCGAACAAACCGTTATTGGATGATTTTTTGATAAAAGAAAAAATTAGTTGGATGATTTTAATATATAAGATTCATCGCGCGTAATTAAAATTGCTGTTAAATCATTTTCTTTTTACTTTAGGAAACTTGAAAATCTCTGATTTTTCTTTTTCCCGAACGAACGTAAGGGAAACTTGTAAAATTTCCTGTTTTATTTCAGGAAGTTTGAAAAGGGTTGTTAAATCGTTTTCTTTTTACCGAAGGGAAACTTGAAAATGATTTTCAAATCATTTTCTTTATCGTAAATCTTGAACCGACAATCTCGGAAACAATCGCCATAAAAATCAAGTTTCCCAAAACAACTTTGAAAACTCCTTCGTGAACAGGGATTTTTGAAGCCCTTGAAAACCCATCTATTACCCTGCTGATTTCATCCCTGCTTAAAATTATTCCTGTTTTCTTAATTCCCATTGTCCCGTCTACAGTAATTTCTCCTTCCGGTCCGGAACATTCAACAACTCTTACCATAGGGTCTTTAATCAAAGGATTTAATTTCCCCAAATCAATACTTTCCCTCGTCGGAATTGGTCTCAGGTATTGAAAATGTTCCGGGAGTCTTGTTTCAGGAACCGTGAGTTTTGCTTCTCCGAGCGGCATTTTGAATCTTTCTTTTTTTTCAGGCAGCGGTTTCAGCGACTGCTCATATTTTTCCGATTTAAGATTCTCAGTTGTTTCCTCGGCTCCGGCGTTCAAATTTATTTTTTGCGGATTTTTTTTTGGAACTGCGGGAAGAAAAATTTTATTATCGTGCTTGCGTGTTATTCCTCTTAAAATTTC
>CAZAOW010000020.1:2988-8245 GCA_964487075.1 Candidatus Woesearchaeota archaeon
TGAAAATCTTTGATTTTCTTTTTCCTTGATTTCTTTTTCAAGTTTGTAAAAATCCCCGCCGGAATTTCTTATGAGTTCTTTCGTTAAAAAGAGGAGTATGTTTTTTTTCTGGATTTTTGTCAGGAAAAATTTCTGTTGCATTTTGTTATTTTATTTGTAAAAAGATTCGGATTTGCTTTTTGCCTTGTTCATGGTTTTGAAGAAATTGACTTTTGGTAGTTGTCTCCTACTTCAATTCTCTTTTGCATTTGCGGCATCGCGCTTCCCTGAACTTGTCTTTGTTCAATTTCCTGCTCGCCGCCGGTTTTTTCATGCAGCAAGGACAAACCTCGGGCAAAAAGCTTGTTGTGTTCCACAAGATTATCAATTTTCTGGCTTATGTCTTTTTCAAATTTCAGATCTCTTCCTGCTTCAAAATCCTTTTCCGCAAGAGTCTTCGCAGAAAGTTCAAACAAATCCAAGAGCTTTGTTATTCTTGATGAAAGGGAATCAAAATTTCTCGCCAATTCAGCCATGACTTTTTGCAACGCAACGAAGTTTTCAACAAGAACTTTTTCCGTATTTCCGGAAATTTCTGAATGTCCTCCAGAAATTTTATGTTTTTGCCTTGCAACATGATGCTCTTTATGTTTTTTCTCGCCTGTTTTATGATGTTTCATCTTATTTTTCCGTGCGGTCAATTTCCTCTTTTATTTTTCAAGAAACTCTCCAACCATTTCTTTTCAAGGGTTTTTTTGTTTATAAATTTTTAGAAAATAACGAAGAAAGAGTTAAATTAAACAACTTTCTGCGCAAAGCCGTTCATCTAGTAAAGTATAACAAAAAGCGGAAAATTTTTGAGCATCGTGTCTAACAGCATCATTTTCTATAGTTGTAAGAAGCAGGGATTCTATATAATCTTGATAGAGTGGGTTCTCCTTGTGTATTTTCTCAAAAATTCCTTTTAGTAAAGACCCTTCCGTCATAGGAAATTTAGAGTTCACTCTTCTAAAAATATTTTCATCAACAATAGGCATAGATGTATGTTCTCTTATGGCTTGTTCTCCAAGTATTTTATATCCTAAAAGAAAAATGTCCCTCACATTAGAAGCCGACCCTTTATCATCATATCTCTCAATAAGCCAAATTGTAAACGAGTTTAAACATCTAATATATAATGGGTTTTCTTTCTCTATTTGTGGCAACCATTCTTTACGAATAGTCAAAATTGGTTCTTCACTAGGATTTGTGAGATATCTGGCTAATAATTGATTGCTAAAATCCTCTTGAACTTCTTCCTCAAGAACAGGTATTTTTGCCATAAGTCTGGATTAACATTTGTTTTATAAATCTTATCTTTATTTTTTATAACCGTTAAAAATTAACGTTTAGAAAATATCCAGTTTTTCTTCGTGCGCTTTTTTTTGTTTTTCTTCCGATTCGGTTTCCTCGGATTCCTGCAACTCCGCAATGGACATGGGTTCTTTTATCGGCTGTAATTTTCCGTCAAAAAAATTCTTTCCTTCTTCGTCAGTTTTCCCCGATTCCAATTCCGAAACGTATTTCGCGATTTCAGACGCAGCGTCCGCGTTCACCGAGATGCTGTCAATTCCCTTTCCGACAAGATATTTAACCATTTCTTTTCTGCTTCCCGCCTGTCCGCAAATGCTCGTCTCAACGCCGTTTCTTTTTGCAACCCTTATGACATAATCAAGCTGGTACAAGATTGAAGGGTGCATCTCGTCGTACAAGTCCTGCACTTCTTCGTTTCCCCTGTCAATGGCAAGCATGTATTGCGTCAAATCGTTTGTTCCAAAGGAAACAAAATCAATCCCCTCTTCACAAAAGTCCCTTATAAGTTGCACTGCAGCCGGAGTTTCAATCATGACTCCGATTTTGTGTCTTGGGAAATTAATTTCTTTCAGCATTTTTTTTACTTTTACAACCTCGTCAAGATTTATCACTTGCGGTAAAAAAATCCCTATCATCTTTCCTTTTTCGGCGATTTTTTTTAAAGCCATCAATTCCGCCTTCAACAATTCAGGATGTTTTAAACTGAATCTGATTCCGTGCATGCCGAGCATCGGATTCGCTTCAACTTCTTTCGGAGCCCCCTCAAGATTTTTGAATTCGTCGCTTCTTATGTCGGAAGTTCTTACCCAAACTTCGTTGAAATATTCTGCAATGGAATCCACGCCTTTGAAAATTATTTCTTCGTAATCATGAAATTTTTTGTTCGTCAAAAAAAAGTTCGGGTGTTTTCCCGACTCCGCAATTATTCCTTCCAACCTCATCAATCCGACTTCTTTTATTCCTGTTTCAGAAGCGCGTTTTGCAAAACTCGGGAGGTCAACCATGACTTTTATTTTGGTTTTTGTTTTCGTTTCAACATGCGCAATTTCTTTTTTCTTGTTCTCTGAAATTATTCCCTTGTATACTTTCCCGTTAAAACCGTCAACCGTGATTTCATCTCCGTCGGAGAGAATTTTTGTCGCCTCCCGCGTTCCCACGACGCATGGTATTCCCATTTCCCTTGAAACAATCGCCGCGTGCGCGGTCAAACCGCCTTCATCTGTAACAATTGCAACAGATTTCTGCATCGTAACAACCATGTCCGGATTCGTCATCTCGGTTACAAGAATGTCTCCGATTTTTATTTTTTCCAAGTCGCTCATTTCTTTTATAATCTTAACTTTTCCGGCGCCGATTCCAGGGCTTGCAGCAAGTCCTGAAAGAATAAGTTCTCCGTTAAGTTCCTTGACATTTTCAATTCTCGTATTTATCGTCGTGATTGCGCGTGTTTGAACAACATATATCTCCCCGTTTTCAACGGCGAATTCAATGTCCTGCGGTTTTTTGTAATGTTTTTCAAGTTTCAGCGAGATATTCGCGATTTTGATTATCTCCGAATCTTTCAAAACTTGCGCGTTGGATTTGTCCTTTGAAAGTTTTACCTGAATCTCATTTCCTCCGGCGTCTCTTGTGATTGCAATTTTTTTGTCTGAAATTTTTTTGTCCAATATTTCCAAATTTTCCGATGTAACATATTTATCTGGAGTAATGATTCCTGAAACAATTCCAGGACCCAATCCAAAAACAGCTTCAACAATTACATGGTTGTTTTTGAAAGTCGGGTCTTTTGAAAACACCACACCGGAACGATCGGAATCAACCATTTTTTGCACGACAACGGCGAGACTTGTATCCTCGTGCTTGAATCCTTTTTTATGACGGTAATATGTGGCTCTTGAAGTGTAAAGCGATGCAAAACATTTTTTTATTGTTTCAATCAAATCCATGTTTCCTTTTATGTTAAGGAAAGAATCCTGTTGTCCCGCAAAACTTGCGTCTTCCAAATCTTCTGCCGTGGCGCTAGAGCGAACAGCCACAAAAATGCTCTCTGGAAATCTTTTCAAAAATTCGTGCGCAGTTACATTGTAATTCGGGTTTGTGCTTAAATTCCCGTAAGATTCAATTATTTCTTTTTCTAAATCTTCAGGCATTTCTGATTTCAAAATCATTTCTCTTATTTTCTTCGTCGCTTCGTCAAGTTTCTTCGTGTCGCTGTAATCAATGTTTTCCAGAATGTCTTTCATCTTTTCGTAGAGATTTGAATGCTCTATGAAATACTCGTAAGCTTGCGCCGTAATCACGAAGCCTGGAGGCACCGGCGCATCTGAATTGAACATTTCCCCAAGATTTGCTCCTTTCCCGCCGGCGATTGAAACAGAATTCTTGTCAAGTTCCGAAAACCACTTTATGTAATCAACGCCAATAAAATCTTCTGCCTCTTTTTCGGACATGAAAAACAAAGCTCAGGAAACTTTATAAATTTAATTTCCCGTTTTTAATCATGAACATCTTGTGGATTACAATCGGAATTGTTGTATTCGTAGCAATAATCTTCTTTTACTATTATAACAGATTCGCAACTCTCGCGAACAGAATTGAGAATTCGCTAAGCCAAATTGATGTTCAATTTAAAAGAAGGGCGGATTTAATTCCAAATTTGATTGAATCTGTTAAAGGATACGCCAAGCATGAAACGTCTGCGATAAAATCTGTTTCCGACGCGAGAAAAGCTTTGGTTTCAGCGCGCGGTTTTGAAGGAAAAGTCCGCGCCGATTCCATTCTTGAATCTGCTTTGGGAAAATTATTTGCAATCGCAGAAGCATATCCTGACTTGAAGGCAAACACAAATTTCCTTGAGCTTCAGCGCGAACTTGCAACAACAGAGGACAGAGTTGCATACGCAAGACAAAGTTATAACGATTCAATCTTGAGTTACAACACGCTTTGTACAACTCTCCCGGGAGCTTTCTTCGCGAGGATTTACAAGAGAAAAGAAAAAGAATATCTCAAAATCGCGGAAAGCGAAAGAAAAGTCGTGAAGGTGGATTTTTAGAAATCAATTAGGAAATGCCAATGGCGAGAGATCAATTTAAATAATATTTCAAGATAGGTTAATTTATGGTAGAAGAGATTGTTACGGCTCAGCAAAAATTGGACTTTTTTAATCCATTTTTTCTTACACTTTATGGATTGGCGGCTATATTTATTTTATCTATTTTCTTTTTAATAAAGTCTAAAATTGGATGGAAAAAGTCATCTAATATTATTGGAATTTCATTAGGGATAACTTTTATTTTAGAAGTTTTGTTTTGGGTCATTGGTTCAAATATTGGAATGTTCCTGGTTATGTGCGGTTCATTTAAAGACTGTCCAAGTCAGTTCGATACTTTTTTATTTTATTTGCCGTACACTGGCATTTTTGTGTTCATGATTACTTTATTCATATTTTCTTTAATTATGTTCATAAGAAGAAAAGTCGTGAAAGTGGATTTTTAGGATATAAATCTTTAAAAAGAATTGATGAAGGGATTTATAATGAAAAATATTGGTAAACTTGTTGTAGCAAGCACATTTAGTGCAGGATTGGTTTTAGTACCAAACATTCTTCATGCCATTGGAGAAGCAAATATTTTGAATGTTTCTCCCAGCGATTATGTTCAATCTGCTGGAAAAAAGTTAAGCGATTACAATATGTTTGGGGTTCACTCCGGTGCTAGTCGCGAAAGTAGTTGTTTAGTTGGATTAGTAAGAGAAGTTAATAAAAACTTTCCAACTGCAGAGGTCGTTGTAAATTTTACGTATAATCATGGTAACTGGCAGATATGTTACGGAACAGTTTTAACCCCAAAAAAAAGTTCATCTTAAAATTTGAATAATCTTAAAAACTCCTTCTCCTTTTTTCCTTCATGGAAAGAATTTCATTCCG
>CAZAOW010000021.1:0-8069 GCA_964487075.1 Candidatus Woesearchaeota archaeon
TTCATCTCACTCTCCTGATTTTACTTATGAAAAATCCCTCTGTGTTCGTGATATGCGGATAAATTCGGCATGATTTTTCAACTTCCTTGTTGTAGTTTTCACCATTCCATTCCAGAATTCCAGGGGCGCATTTAACAGGCAAATTTATTTTTTCTATTTTTATCATATTTCCGAATTTTTTCAAAATATAATCTAGAACTTCTTCATTTTCTTCCGGTGCGTGAGTGCATGTGCTGTACACGATTTCTCCCCCGATTTTCAATGCTTCAATTGCCGACGATAAAAGATTTTTTTGCAACTTTGAAAGGGAATTCACGGTATTAATATTCCACATGAGCAATGTTTTCGGAGAGCTTCTTATTGTTCCTTCCCCAGAGCATGGAGCGTCAACAAGGATTTTGTCAACGGCGAAATTTTTTTCCTTTAATTTCCTGCATAAAACGGCGCCGTCTTTTTTTGTCAACACGACGTTTGCAACACCGCAACGCTCAAGATTGGAAGCGAGAATTTTCATCCTGTCCATTTTAATCTCGTTAGCAATCAAAACCCCGAGGTTTTTCATCATTGCCGCCATCTGAGTTGTCTTGCTTCCGGGAGATGCGCACAAGTCCAGAATGGTTTCATTTGGTTTAGGATTTAAAACCAAAACCGGGAGCATGCTCGCTAATTCTTGAACATAGTAATATCCGAGCAAGTGTTCAAGAGCGCGGCCGAGTTCTCCGGGTTCTAAATCCATGATTTTTCGCTCGCCGTTGCTCGCATATCTGTGGCTCAAAGTTGGCTTCGCCGAACTTTTCGCTGAAATATTTTTAATGTCATAATTTTCTTTTAAATTTTTATCAACCTTGCCAGGATTTTCATTAATCTCCTTAGAATTCTCTCCAACATATTTTCCTTCAATCACAAAAATCTCGGGATTTTCTTTAAACGGTTGCTTAATAATCCAAGATTTTTTCTCCAATCTTTCTTTTAATTCTTCCGGAGAAATCTTCAGGGTATTCACACGGATTGACCTTAATTCTTCTTCCTGGATTTTTTCCCAATATCTCCCGTAATTTTCTTTGCCTAACAAAGATTTCATGCGCTCAATGAAAAGCGGTTTCGGTTCGTAGGAATGTTTCATGAAAATTCTAAAAAAGCAAGATTTAAATATTAGCATATTTGGTGTTTTTTATGGATATAGAAATCTACCAAAACGGCGCGGAAGATTCGTGCAGAGTTTATTTTAACGGAATTCCCGTGTTTATGGTTGGAGGAAAATTTAAACGCGTTTTTTCAGGACAAATTGAAAGTGAAGATTCTCCGAGAGAAATCGGCGATGAATTGCTAAAACAAACCGGCTTGGAACTTGTGGATTACATGGATAAAGGCGAATCTTCCAGATTCGGCATTTCTTTTAAGATGAATCCAGAAGATTTGTCGGCTTTAATAGAGAAACATCTTAGAATCAAAATGATTCCCTCTGAAAAATCTTTATAAATTACTTTTGTTTTAGATTGCAATGTTAGGTGTGTGGTTATATTCTTTTTTGAGCGTTTTTATCGTCAGTTTAGTCTCTCTTATAGGAATATGGACAATTTCAATAAATGTTGAAAAATTAAAAAAAGTTCTCATATACCTCGTCAGTTTCTCAGCCGGAGCGCTTTTCGGCGACGCGTTTTTGCATTTGCTCCCGGAAATTATTGAAGAAAGAGGTTTTACGCTGAACATTTCTTTTTCCATTCTCGGCGGAATTTTCCTCTTTTTCTTTATTGAGAAAATCGTGCATATGCAACATCATCATGTGCATCGGAAAAAAGACGAGATAAAATCATTCGCGATAATGAATCTTGTCGGCGACGGCTTTCATAATTTCTTGGACGGACTGATTCTTGGAGCAAGTTACTTGATAAGCATTCCCGTCGGAATTGCGACGACGATAGCAATTGTTTTGCACGAAATTCCCCAAGAAATCGGAGATTTCGGCGTTTTGATTCACGGCGGCTTTTCAAAAAACAAGGCGTTGCTCTTTAATTTGCTTTCCGCGCTGTTTGCAGTGCTCGGAACATTTATTTCTTTAATCGCCAGCAGTTATTTTGACCACGTGCAATTTTTAATCGTGCCTGTCGCAATCGGTGGTTTTATTTATATCGCAGGAAGCAACCTTATCCCTGAATTGCACAAGGAATTTACAATCAAAAAAACGATACTTGAATTCGCAACCTTTTTGCTTGGAATTCTTGTAATGGCTGCGTTATTGTTGTTGGAATAATTTAGTATAATAATACTTAAAAAGATTTACAGCATAAATTATTATGGCGGACAAAAATCTTGCCCATTATATCGTCGTTACGGGAGTTTTGATTAATAAAGAGGGAAAATATCTTATTGCAAAAAGAGCTGACTGGGAAAAAGCGTTTCCCGGAAAATGGACTGTTCCGGGAGGGAAATTAGAAGTTTTGGATTACAGTCTCAAGAAAAAAGATACGTCTGAACACTGGTATAATGTTCTTGAAAATGTTCTGAAAAGAGAAATAATAGAAGAAACAAATCTGGAAATTAAAAACATAGGTTATGTTACCAGCATGGTTTATATCCGTCCCGACGAAATTCCCTGCCTTATAATCAGTCTTTTTGCAGAATTAAAAGACCAAAATTCCCAGATTAAACTTTGTAACGCATTAACAGATTACAAATGGGTTGATTTAAATGAAGCAAAAAATTATGATTTGATTGAGGGTATTTACGAGGAACTGGAAATTCTTGACAAGAAACTCAAGACAGGAAAAACAGAAGAGTGGGAAAAAAGTTGAGTTGAGATATGGAAACTTATGTTGTTCTGTTATAGTGGTAACAATCTAGAAAGATTTATAAACTAGTCTTTTATTGATTTTTTATGACAGAAAAGAAATTATCTGACGAACAAGTTGAATATGCTATTCAGTTGCATAATCAAGGAAAGAGCTATTATCAAATAGCCGATTCTTTTGGAGTTTCAAAAAGCACAGTAAACGGGCGAGCGAATAATGTTCTTAGAAATAGAAGTTATTTAGCTCAAGAGGGTATAGACGAGAAAGGTGAGAACTCTGTTAGTGATTGTTACAACTTATTATATAATCTTGCTTTAGGATCAAAGAACTCCCTTAAGATTCGTGAAACTATTTCCTTGATTAAGCTTGCAAATGAACAGCTTCTTACTTCTCCATTGGATTTAGAACACCTCTTAAATCATTTAAGAAAAGTTTCTAAGCAAGAATTGGAGGATGAACAATACCTTGTTGGAAGATCTCCTAGAATTATGAAAGAATACGATCAACAGTTAAAGTGTCCTGTGTCTGAATTAGAGTTATCTCCTGGATCTATAAATTTTTTACAGAGTAAAGGATTAACCCTTTTAGAAGATATTAAGGATAAAAGTGAAAAAGATTTAAGAAAATTCGGAGCAGGGAAGAAAAGAGCACGAGAGATTACAGCTTTATTGGATTTGATGAATATTAACTAAAACCACTTGCTGATTCCTTTCTGCTTTTGACTTTCAACAATCCCGCGAAGTTTTTCCAGTTGCTTTTCAACCCTCTCCTCGGAGAATTCATGTCCTTGAACTAAAATTTCTTTTATTCTTTTTTCGTTGATTTTTTTGAATCTGAAATCGGCGTTTATAACGTTTGGTTTGTTAAAAAGTTCAAATATTTCCTCCCAATCAAATTTATCTTCGTCGGACAAAGATTCCATTTTTTCTTGAATAGATTTAAAAATTGAAGTAGGACTCTTATGTTGACGGACAATTTGCAGCGCTTTTTTTTGCCCGATTCTCGGAATCCCGCGAGGATTGTAATCCGTGCCTACGAGAATTCCAAGACAAATTAATTGATTGAGATTTATTCCCAAAACTTCCAGAACATTTTTTAGTTCAATAATCTCCGGCTTCACTTCAACATATCCCGAGACTGTTTTTCTTTTTCTCGCGAGAGTCAAATTTCTTACAAGCTTCGGTGCTCCGAAAAGAATTGAGTCGTAATCCTGACTTACCGAAGCGAAGACTTCTTTTTTTATTTTTGCAAGATAAGCCGCCTCTGCTTCGCCCTCGCTCGGAGCTTGGACAACAGCTATTCCCATTGCTTCCAGCAACTCTTTTGACTCTGTAATCATTTCTTCGTTCAACCTCAGCAATTGACTACTATAACGCCTCATTGACTCAAAGTCTTCTTCGCTTTTCGCAGATTCATATTTTTCCTCGGCGGAATCGCGGATAGATTTTCTTTTTTTGGACGTTCTTATTTTTTGTTCAGGCGGAATTCCGTCAAAAACATAAACGAGTTTTATTCCTTCAGAGAGCAGATTAATATTCCTGTAAAAAATCCCGGACAAATGCGAAGTTACGCGGGATTTTGAATCCATCAACGGAGTTCCGTCCGGCTGCCTTATTGAAGTCAAGAATTGATACAGCGTGTTAAAAGCGTCAACGCAGACCATTTTTCCCTTCAAATCCGAGATTTCAATTTCCTTTCTAGGAATTATCTCGCTGATGTTTAAACCCATGAAAAACTAACAAAATAGAAATTAATAAAATTATCTTAATTTGTCCTTTAACTCTCTGAATCTTCTTTTTCTTTCTAGGACATCCACATCTTCTTCTTGATGCCTAATCTTCTGATGAATGCGTCTTATCTTACTTGGGTATAAATTTCCGGGATTATATTCAGGAGTTCTTTCTTCAGGTTCAGGATGCGACTTTTCCATACCCCTTGAACCAGACCCGTATCTACTTGTTTCCATAAAAATCCAAAAGCACCAAGTTTAAAAAACTTTACGCTTTTCCTTCTTTCATGGAGACCGATTTCATTCCTTTGGATTACGATTATTTTGATTTTCAAGGCAGAAATTACATAAGAATCGTAGGAAGAAATTCACACGGAAAAAGGATTTGCGTTGTTGATTCGTGCGATGTTTTTCTTTGGGCAATTCTCAAAGACGGAATTAAAGAGGAAAAGATAAAAAAATTGACTGAAAAAATAGGAAAAATAAAACTTGATTCAAAGGGAAGAAACACAAGAGTTGAGAAGGTTGAAGTTCACGACAAGAATTTTCTTGGGAAAAAAGTGAAAGCACTGAAGATTTACGCGACAAATTACAAAGACCTGCATGAAATTGCCGACGAGCTTGGCATGGAAGAAATAGAAAAAAGGCGCGGCTACGATTTGGGATTTGTTACTCATTACATAATTGAAAAAAAATTTCTTCCGATGCATTGGTACGAAATATCCGGCGAAATTCTTGCCGGAGACGATTTCGCGGGGATTTCAAATCTTGACGTTGATGTTTGTTTAAAGCTTGCGAAAATAAAAGAAACAGGAGAAAAAAAATTTTCGCCGAAAATTCTTGCCTATGACATTGAATGCGATGAAATAAAAATAGGAAAAGGAGAAATTCTAATGATTTCTCTTGTCTCTGAAAATTTTAAAAAAGTAATAACATGGAAAAAGCAAAAGAAAAAATTTGATTATGTTGAATACGTCAAGGATGAATCAGAGCTTTTGGAAAAATTTTCTGAATACGTAAAGAAAATTTCCCCTGATTTTCTCGTCGGTTATTATTCCGACAATTTTGACCTTCCTTACTTAAAAGCAAGAGCGGAAGAAAACAAAATGAAACTTTCTCTCGGTTTGGATTCCAGCGAGCCGAGATTTTCCCGCGGAATTGAAATGACCGGAAAAATAAAAGGAATAATCCATGTAGACCTTTTGAAGTTCATAAAAACAGCTTATTCACAATACATGCAATCGGAAACCCTCAGATTGAACGATGTCTCAAACGAATTTTTGGGAGAAAACAAAAAAGATTTCAAATTCAAACATTCTTCAAAAATAAAAGAAGACGAATGGGAAAAATATTTTGAATACAATTTGCAGGATTCTGTTTTGGTTTTCAAGCTCTTTGGAAAATTGTGGCCCGACATCTTGGAATTTTCAAGACTTATGCAAGAACCTGTTTTTGAAGTTTCAAGAAACGGCATGTCAAAAAACGTGGATTCTTACATTTTGCATAACTTGGAAAAATTCAACGAGATTCCGGAGAAAAAACCAATGAACGAAGAAATAAGCAAAAGAATGCAAATGGGAAAATATGAAGGCGCATTTGTTTTTGAGCCGACTCCCGGATTGTATGAAAATCTTTCAGTATTTGATTTTACAAGTTGTTACGGAAGCACGATAGTTACCTACAATCTTTCAAAATCAACGGTTCTTGAAAAACCGGAGAAGGATTGTCATTCAATTTCAATTGAGGGAAAAGAATTTTATTTTACAAAAAAACCAGGATTTTTCCCGGAAATGCTGAGGGAGATAATTGAAAAAAGAAAAAAATTCAAGCAGGAACTTAAAGAAAATCCCGACGTCATAAAAAAAGCGAGAAGCAACGCGTTCAAGCTTTTGGCAAACGCGGCTTACGGATATCAGGGATTTTTCGGGGCAAGGTATTATTCAAGGGAATCGGCGGCAGCGACGGCGGGATTCGCGAAAAAACTAATCAAAGAAGTAATTGAGATGATTGAAAAAGAAGGATATAAAGTTATTTATTCAGACACCGACAGCATTGCATTTCTCCTCGGGAAAAAAACAGAGAAACAATCTTTGGATTTGCTGAAAAAATTGAATTCAAAACTCCCTGGAATAATGGAGTTGGAACTTGAAGGATTTTTTACAAGAGGAATCTGGGTTGCGAAAAGAACAGGCATCGTTGGGGCGAAGAAAAAATACGCCTTGCTTGGAAAGGACGGCAAAGTGAAAATTCGCGGTTTTGAGACAGTAAGAAGAGATTGGTGCCCTCTTGCAAGAAAAATGCAGGACAAATTGTTGAGAATGATTTTAGACGAGGGAAACGAAAAAAATTCTTTGGAATATGTGAAAGGAATAATAAAAAAATTGAAGCAGAGAAAAATTGAGAAAACCGAGTTGATGATTAAAACCCAATTGAAAAAATCTCTGGAAGACTACAAGACAATTTCTCCGCACGTCATTGCCGCGAGAAAAATGATTGAGTCTGGGATTCCCGTGGATGAAGGGCATTTAATTGAATACTACATCGCTGACACGAAAGAAAAAAAGAAACTGATAAGAGACCAAGTCAATTTGCCGAATGAAGAAGGCGAGTATGATATTGAGTATTACCTAGAACATCAAATTCTTCCCGCCGTGGAAAACATTTTCCAGGTTTTCGGAATTGAAATAAAAAAATTGATTGAAGAGCAAAAGAAAAATCAGAACAGATTGAGCAAGTGGATTTAATCAACCGTAAGCTATTTCAACGGTTTTTTTCTTCCCACTTTTCACTCCCCATGCCCACAAAACCGCGCCTATTATTATTAACATTCCGCCAAAACCAAGTCCTCCCGAGGTTTCATAAACAAGATTTGTAAAGCTCAGCAAAATCATCAAGGACCCCGAACCTATGAATAATATTCCTATCCCTTGCTTAATTCCGTATTTTATTGAAAGGACGACTGCAAAACCAAGCACAAACAAAGGCCATAACGTTTGTATTACTTCGGAAGGCACGAAAAAAAAGATATTGTAGAAAATATTTGTATATCCAAATCCTGAGCTGTTTATTCCCCAGACTATCAGCAAAGAAACTGCAAACGCTATTGTTCCGGCGACGGACTTGTTTCCTTTAAAAAATTTTGTAAGCGAGAAATTTATCAGAACGAAAAAAATCACGAACATCATTCCAAGAACTATCGTGGAATCGTCAACTCCGTTTAGAATGCTTCCAAGAGAGAAACTTCCGTAAATTTGCGCGCTTGCAAAGTTCATCAGAAACAGGGAAATCAGCAGAACTCCGAGCAACTTTCTTTTCATCTTACAAACAAGGAGAAGGTTTTTATAAAGTTTTATGTTGTTTTATGAATGATAAAACCGAATTTTGATTTGCTGGGAAATATCGCCCTCGTTAAATTTCCGAGAGAAACCAAGGAAAAAGACAAAAAAAAATTCTCGGAAAAACTTTTACGGGAAAACAAATCAGTGAGGACAATTCTGGAAAAAACCGGAAAATTCAAAGGAAGACTAAGAAAACAAAAAACGAAATTTCTT
>CAZAOW010000022.1:0-7717 GCA_964487075.1 Candidatus Woesearchaeota archaeon
GAGATTTTGCATAATGAAACGAAAACACAAAAAGTATTCGAGACCGAGAAAGCCCTTTGATAAAATCAGAATTTTAGAGGAAGCAAAAATCAAGGAAGAATTTGGCTTGAAAAATAAAAAAGAAATTTGGAGATCGGATTCGGCGGTGAAAGTCATAAGAAGAAGGGCGAAGAGCCTCATTTCCGCAAACTTGGAGGAGCAAAAAAGATTTTTTGAAAAGTTGAAAAAAATCGGAATAAAGGCAAATTCAATTGCGGACGTATTGTCTCTTGACAAAAAAGACCTTTTGAACAGAAGATTGCAAACCGTGGTTTTTGGAAGGAAAATTGCAAGAACCTCAAAACACGCGAGACAATTAATTGTCCATAAAAAAATTCTTGTAAACGGAAGAGCGGTAAACAGCCCGTCATACATTGTTCCCGTTGAATTTGAAAATAAAATTGAATTAAAACCGACAAAGGAAAGAACTAAAAAAGCCGTTTCCGAGGAAAAAATAGAATGAACCAGGAATCTGAAATTGTAAAAGAGAAAGAAACGGGAGAAGAAATTGAGGAATCGGAAGCCGAGCATAAGGAAAAAAGAAAAAAAGAAATTGAGGCAATTGTTAATATCTACACTTCTTTCAACAACACTCTCGTCCACGTGACAGATATGTCCGGAAAAACAATAACAAAGGTAACTGGAGGAATGGTTACAAAACACGACAGGCTTAAGGCGAATCCGACGATTGCAATGTTCATTTCAAAAAGAATCACGGAAAACATAAAAGATTTGGGCGTTAAGGCATTGTACATAAGAATCAGGGCGAAGACTAAAAATCCGGCACCCGGACCCGGGGCGAACGCGATAGTGAAAAGTTTGTCGAGGGAAGGATTTAAAATAATAAACATTCTTGATACGACTAGAATTCCCCGCGGAGGTCCGAAGAGCAAAGGCGGAAGAAGGGGGAGGCGTGTATGAAATCGTCCAAGCTTGGCCAATTTAGGAGGAAAGTTTAAAACATGAAATTAATAGACAAAAACAAAGACCAAATCACATTTGAAGCAAAAATAGAAGACAGTCTTGCAAATTCAATAAGAAGATACATCAACCACATACCGGTTCTTGCCGTTGATGAAGTTGAAATAATAAAAAATGATTCGCCGTTGTATGATGAAACAGTCGCCCACAGAATAGGGTTGATTCCTTTAAAATCAGACAAGGTCGGAAAAAAAGAAAGCATAAAGATAAAACTTTCCACAGATAAAGAAGGAATGGTTTATTCAAAGGAAATGAAAGGCGATGCAAAACCCGTTCATGAAAACATTCCTATAACTTTTTTGAACAAGGGGCAGGAACTTGAATTTGAAGCGGTTGCAAAATTAGGAACAGGTTCGGAACATGGAAAATTTTCTCCCGGAATGATGTATTACAGAAATGTTTCCGAGATTACTATGGACAAAGAATTCAAAGACAAAATAAAATCGTTGTTCAAGGACAACGAAATAAACGACAAAGGAAATAAAATAATTGTTGTTGACAACCGAAAAAAAGAAATCGCAGATTTCTGCGAAAGCGTCGCAGGAGACGCCGGCAAAAAAGCAGAGGTTGAATTAAAAGAAGGTTTGGTAATCACGGTTGAATCTTTCGGACAGTTTTCTCCCGAAGAAGTTTTCAAGAAGTCAATAAGTGAATTGAAAGAAGATTTGGAAAAGGCGTCAAAAAAGATAGACAAGGAATAATTCTTCAGCTTAAGTTTTTCGCTAGATACCCGTTTCAAATTTCCATTTCATTGGGATGATTGTTAAATTAATTGGATACTTAATAGAATTTTTCTTCTTCCATTTTGATAACTCTGATTTTATTTCACTGAACAATATTTCTAAGTCATTGATTTTATGTTCACTCATTTGAATAAAAATTTCTACGGGTGCGACTTTTATCTTAATTTGAGAAGTGTTAGCATAAACAAAAACATCATTTATATCCGTCTTTTCAGAGACTATTTTTTGTATTGCCTCTGATAACTCAAGAATATCCTTTTTGTTTAATTTCTTGTCGTCGTATTCTATCCTAATGAGTGGCATAATATTACATTAAATCCATAATTTAAAAATTTATTATTTGGAGAGACTTGCGTAAAAGTAATTCTTATTCAGATTTTGCAGATAAAAGCTTCCGTTTATTATTTAAACTTAAAGTTGCGAGAATAATCATGCGGAATTGCCGGAGTGGTCAAACGGGCTTGGCTTAGGACCAAGTAGCTTAGTGCTTGCAAAGGTTCGAATCCTTTATTCCGCATAATTTATTAGAAATGAAAAAAGAAACTAAAAGCGTTACAGAATTTTTTGTTTCTCTACAAATGAGTCCATCTCTTCAACTATATCAATCCTTGACCTTCTGCTTTTATTGCTTCTTATAGCATGTCCGCGGATAAAATCTTTTCTTTTAGATATTCCTAAAAAGTTTATCAACATTGAAAAGTATCTGTTTGATTTTAAATAATCAACACCGATTTGGTCAGGATAATCTCTCCAATTTAAACCATCAAGTTTATTGATATCATTCATGTAGTAATAGAATTGAACTCTTATTTTTCCATTGCCAAGAATATGAAATACTTGCTCAACTCTCTCTTCTGTTGATACTGAATCTCTCAAATCATCTATAAACAAAACATTTGGATTTTCTTTACAAGAGGTTATTTCCTTAAGAAGAGATCGAGCATGTCCAATCGTTTCCTCAAGACTATTTGATTTGCTAAATCTTCTAAATCTTATGGTTCCGTCAATAGTCGGAAGTCTTCCATACAGTTTTTTGTATAGAATGTAAGTTGCAAATCCTATTAACCTCGCACCCCTGTCATTTGCCACGATGTAATCTGGATTAGTCTCTTTTATTCTTTCTACTATGGGGAATACAAAATCTGCCATATTGCCGGGGTAAGAATATTTCCTTGGGATACCTAAATCCATGATTTATTTTTCTTTATCGACTATTTAAATTTTACTTACAATCTTTGCAATAAATTTATAAACCGAACTTTTCTCTGCCTTTTAACCGCGAGTTAACGCGTTAGCGGAACAATATTTGTTCTGTAAAAAAAATGAAAACTTTAACGAAGATAAAAAAACAAGTTCAGAAGAAAACAAACGAAGAGTTAGTTGAAACAATATTGGCTGCCGCGAAAAACGAAAAGTGGTTTGATGTCGCCCGATTCATTTCAGGACCGAGAAAAAAAAGGGTTTCTTTGAATCTTGATGAAATAGACCGGATTTCAAAAGACGGAGAAACCGTCTTGATTCCCGGGAAAGTTTTGTCCCAGGGAGAAGTCAGAAAAAAGATAAAGATAATCGCTCTTGGATTTTCGGAAAACGCGATGGAAAAACTTTCCAAAGAAAAAAAAGAGTTTGCGACAATTTCAGAAGAAATTAAAAAGAATCCCGACGCGAAAGGTATGAGGATAATTAAAGGGAAATGATAATCATAGACGGAAAAGACGCTGTCCTCGGAAGACTCGCAAGTCTCGCAGCGAAAGAAGCATTGAAGGGAGAGGAAGTTTCAGTTGTAAACTGCGAGCACATAATAATCACGGGAAACAAGCAGAATATAAAAGAAAGACTTGAGCACAGAAAAAGAAAAATCGGAAGCAAACAGGCGGGACCGAAATATTCTGTTTCAACTATAAAATTTGTGAAGAGAACAATTCGCGGAATGTTGCCGGATCCGAGACACGGCGGAAGAGGAAGAGACGCATTCAAAAGAATAAAATGCTATTCCGGAATTCCAAAAGAATTTGAGAGTTCAAAAAAGATAGAAATGAAAGAAAACAAAATGAAATTCATAACAGTGAAGGAGATTTCAAAAATTTAAAATAAAATGAAAAGAATAATCACCTCGGGAAAGACAAAAGGAAGAGCCTTTAGCGTTTCCCTCGGAGGAACAAAATGAGAAGGATAATTACCTCGGGAAAAAGAAAAAGGTCTGTAGCTCGCGCGATTTTAACAGACGGGGACGGAAAAATAACGATAAACAAAAAAGATTACAAAAGACTGCAGCTTTTTGACAAGCTAAAGATAGAAGAGCCGTTGAGAATTGCAGAAAATATTTTTGGAAAGCCGAATTTTAATGTTGCTATAAATGTTCGCGGCGGCGGAGAGAAAGGGCAAGTTGAGGCGGCAAGACTCGCATTGACCAGAGCTATATTAAAATCCACGGAATCCAAAGAGTTTGAAAATGCGGTTACAGATTACGACAGAAGCCTTCTCGTCGCTGATGTAAGGAGAAAAGAAGCTTACAAGCCAGGAGACAGCAAGGCGAGGAGAAAGAGACAAAAATCTTTCAGATGATTTTATAGGGTAAATCAAAGATTTTCACTATAACTTTTCCATAGAAAAAGATTATAAACTATTTTTCATAAATATTAAAATGGGTGAAAGAAAGGAAGCGTGGATGAGAATTATCGTGGGAATAGTTTCCGGGATAGTTCTTTGCGTCTGGAGATATTTCGTTGCTATAATTTCATTGATAAATTTCATTTACACAATTTTTGCAGGAAAAAGATTGAAAAGACTTTCTGAATTGGGAGAAATCTGGAACACGCAATGGTATGTTTTCCAAAGGTACATGGTATTCGTAAGCAATTACAGACCGTTCCCGTTCACTGATTTGCAAAAAAGCATGAGCAAGTTTGGAAAGTGATTATTTTATTCCAAACTTTTTTAGGTCCCTGAAAAATTGCGGATTGTTTTTGAAAAGAATAGTTTTCATCCCAAGTTCTCTCGCGGCGTCCAAATTTTCTTGCTTGTCGTCAACAAATATACATTCTGAAAGATTTGTGTTAAGGTGTTTAGCAGATAGTTTGAATGCTTCTGGATCTGGTTTTCTCAAACCATTATCACATGAAACTTCAACAGAATCAAATTTTTCATAATATTTATTTGGTATGAGAATTTCCTTGGATAAGTGAAATTGTATTGACGATATTCCTATTTTATACCCTCTTTTCTTCAATTTTAATATATAGGAATATAATTTTTTATTTTCAACGACGTTTTTTCTATAAACTTCCCCGAAAATTTTCTCTGTTTTATCTTCCGGAATTCCAATCTCTTTTGAAAAAAGTTTAAGTGTCTCTTTTTTGGAAATTTTTCCCGCCGAAGATTCCAAATATATTTTTCGCAAATTTTCGTAGGATTTATCTATGTCAACACAATCTTTTAGTAAAACACAAACTTCTTTAAACGATGAAAGGAGATCTTTTCCCTCTTGATTTTTATTTTTTTTTGCTAAGAATAATACACCGCCAACATCAAAAATTAAAGCTTTAATTTTGTTTTTCATTTTACCCCATTTCCTCCAACTTATTCTGAACGTGATTGAAAAGCGTTGAAGAAATTATCGGCTCGTGATTTCCGTTGTAAATCTGATTGTTGAATTTCACTTTTCCTATATAGGTGAAATTCTTAAGAATTTTTTTCAATCCATTCACAGAAAATTTGTGCTTTGCTGAAATTTTTCGCAAACTCATTTCTCCTTTCAAAAATTCTTCAAAAATTTCCTCAACTTCCCTGAAATTTCCGGCGGGAACCAATTTTCTGTTTTCCATTGCATATCCAAAAGGAATTCTTGAAACAACGTTTCCTTTTGAAGCCCGCGCAATCATGCCTTTTTTCTGTGTTTCGCCGCGGTTTTCCAGCTTTTTCTTCAACAGTTCAATTTCTTTTTTTAGCTCGGAAATTTCGTCGGTCATATTTTTACTCCGAATTTGCGCAAATCTGAAATCAGTTTTTTGTTGTTTCTGAACAAAATTGTTTTAATCCCCATTTTCTTAACAGGAATCAGGTTTCTTTCCAAATCGTCTATAAAAATAATCTCTTGTGGTTTCGATTTTAATTTTTTAATTGTCTCTAAATAAATTTGAATAATAAGAGGTAACAATGATATCAAAATATTTTCCCAGGTTATTTTCAGATATACTCCCCTCTAACCAATCTTCAATCTGGTTTGACAGCAATCCCCTCTTATATTTTTTTCCGAGTTTTTTTAGTGTATTTAAAATTTCTCTGTTAATTTTGGAAAATCCCATTATTTCTCTTTTAACTTTTCCCTCTTCCGCCCCAAGATATTTTGCTATATTTTTCCAGAATATTTCCGATTTTATTTCGTTTATTTTTGCCTTCTCCCAGTTTTCTTGAAAAGTTGCCTTAAATTTTTGGGTATTCTTATGATATTTAGAAGCTATCTTTTTGAAGATATACGGAAAACTACGGTCTTTAGATACAACTCCCCCAAAATCAAAAACAATTGCTTTAATTTCTGTTTTTTTCATTTCATCAACTCATCCAAAGGGGATTTAATTTTTTTCAGTTCTTGTTGGGAAACGTGAGTATATATCTCGGTAGTGGAAATTGAACTATGACCAAGCAACTCTTGGATTTTTCTTATGTCAATGTCATTTTCAAGAAGGTGCGTCGCAAAACTGTGCCTTTACGTGTGCGGGTTCACAAGTTTTTCTATTCCCGCTTTTTTGCCGGCAAGCGAAACAATTTTTTGAAAATTTCTTTCTGTCAGTCTTCCCTTGAAGCCAGTGAATAAATGTTCCTGCTTTCTTTCTTTTTGTTTCTCAATCTGTTTTTTCAAATCTCTTATCAAAAATTCAGGGATGTTGAATATTCTGTCTTTTTTTCCTTTTGCCTGGCGTATAAAACCTATTTTTTCGTCAAACTTGAAATCCGCGGTTTTCAAATTCAGCAGTTCGGAAACGCGCATTCCGCAAGCATATGTAAGAGAAATCATAAGTCGGGATTTTTTACTTCCTGAAGATTCAATTATTTTTTTTGTTTCGTCTTTTGACAAAACCTCCGGAATTTTCTTCTCCCTTTTCGGACGCTTTATCCTGACAGTTATGTCTTTTCCCAAAATGTTAAGATAGGAATATTTTATCGCCGACAAAAAAAGAATCGTGGACATCGCGGCCTTGTTAGAGAAATTTTCCGATAGAAAAAACTTTACATCGTCTTCGGAAATTTCGTCGGGATTTTTTTTTGAAAATTCCAAAAGTTTCTTGTTTGCGCTAACGTAGTTCTTCAGGGTGTAATCTGAATTTTTTGAAATTTTCAGTTCAACTTCCAGCTTCTTAAGAAAATCTTGCGAATTCATCGTCTCTTTAATCAAATAATTGTACGAACTTTTTAAATTTACTCTTATATAGATTCAAACGCATTTGAACCCATCGTGCGATTTATAAATAATTTTTTTCTGTATCATTCATGGAAAAAAAATACATGCTGTTTTCCCTGGAAGATACGAGGATAAAATCAATATCAGAAATACTTGGGAGTAAAACATCAAAAAAGATTATTGATTTTCTCTCCGATGTAAGGGAAGCAAGCGAAAAAGACATCTCGGAAAAACTGAAAATTCCTATGAATACTGTTGAATATAATCTGAAGAAGATGATTCAGGCAGGAATTGTTGAAGAAACTAAAAACTTTTTTTGGAGCCAAAAAGGAAGAAAAATAAAAATGTACAGGTTTGCGAACAAGTCAATAGTGATTTCTCCGAAATCCAAGATAATCTCTTCTGAGATAAAACAGATTATTCCGGTCGCATTAATATCCGGAATCGCCGCGGTCGGATTGAAATATTATTTTAACATAAGATCCAAGGTCCAAGATTCGGAATCTGTCGCACTTTATGCAATGCAGAAAACTGCAGAGACGGGAAATGTTATAAA
>CAZAOW010000023.1:0-7638 GCA_964487075.1 Candidatus Woesearchaeota archaeon
TTTCCGCAGGCATTGCGCCGATAAACTGCTCTGCTTTTTTCCCGTCCTTGAAAAGAATGAAGTTCGGAATTGAGAGAATGTTGAATTTTTGCGCCAAGTCGCGGTTTTCGTCAACATTTATTTTTCCAAATTTTATTTTTCCCTTGAAATCCTCGGAAAGCTCCTCAAGAATCGGAGACATCATGACGCAAGGCATGCACCAATCCGCGAAGAAATCTATCAACACAAGTCCATTTTTTGTATATTCGTCAAATTCTTTTCTCGTCAATTTCGGGACTTTGTCGTTGCTTTCCATTTTATTAATTCAGAATAAGAATTTATAAAATTTTCTTATTTCAATTTTTCTTCCTTTGACATCTTTTTTATCTTGTAATACTCTATCGCCTTATACAAGCATTGCAACGGGTCTTGCTCAAATTTTTCCAAAACCAAGTCATTTCTTCCAATCATTAATTTTTTTATCGCCTCGTCATCCTCTTCACTTATTTCCCGGGATTTTATTTTATCAAGATAAACGACTTTTTTTATTCCTGCCTGAATAATTGACCTTACGCAGGAAAGGCACGGGAATGCTGTAACATAAAGCGTTGACCCTGTTAAATCAAATTGCTTGTTTAGAATTGCGTTTTGTTCTGAATGTATGACGAACAAATGTTTTTCCGGTCTTGTTAATGGAATTAATTCGTCTTGGGAACCTCGCGGAAATCCGTTATATCCTATGCTCAAAATTTTATTATTTTTATCAACAATTACGCACCCGTTTTTTTGACTTGGGTCTACGGAACGCATTGAAATCAAAACAGCCATAGAAATAAAATATTCGTCCCATTGCGGTTTTTTCCAGTGTTCAAATAAATCTTTTCCAAGTTTTTCTGTTTCCGCAATATGCTGTCTAAAAATTTCTTCAAGCCCGAGAACTTCTTTTTCAATATAGGTTTCATTTCTTTCCAGATTGACTTTCGTATCATTTTGCGACGGGACATCACAAGAATCTGTTGAGCATGAAACGGAATTTTTAGGTCCGGCAAATTTCAGCGACGAATCCTGCGTGTACTCAAGTCCGTTTTCCAACGCAATTTGGGCTTTCATCAGTTCTTCGCCAAGATAAGAAGAGTGATAAGAGTCAACTGGATGTTGCGAGGAATTTATCCGGTTGTTTATTTCTCTCGCCGAAACCCCAAAATATTCTTTAAGCAACTCGCTTCCCGAAGAATAATGGCTTACAAATATTTCTCCCTGCTTTAATGTTACAGTGTAATAACCTCTCAAATCTGAAAAAGAGTTTGTTTCTTTGTAATGTTCTTTCAGGATTTCTTTAGTGTCATTCCAACAATCTTGATAAATATGCGAACTTGAGCCGATGATTGTTAAAGGACCCATGTCCACTCCGAGACCTTCTGCAACAATCTTTTGCAATTTTCTCAAACCAAAAGCATTCAACGGCCACGCGCGGAAAACATCACTGCTTCTTATGTAAACTGTAAAATTTAAAACACCATCTTGGATATTTGGATGAACTAAAATTATGCACGGGCTGTTTCTGTCCTTGTTCAAATACCTTCTCGTAAGTTCATCTTCAACAATCCATGTTTGTGCAACTGCTGATTTTCTGTAAGTGTCTTTTTTCAGATATTCAATCATATCTGCAATCTGGTCTATTTTTTCTCCGTTTTTTCCTTCCCATGCCCTTAAGCGAGAGCCGTAAGTGTAAATAGTTCCCTCAGGAATTTTTGGAGAGCAGATTTCATCGTAATATGATTTTAGATAAGGTTCATTAAATCTGAAATAAGGTTCCATTTTCGGTTCGTCCGGATTTTCATCTGTAACAATTGCCATGAGATTTATTATTTCCCTTACTTGAGTTGTTTCTTTTGCATACATTTTTGTCATCTTTCCATAATTGTAGACAGCGTTCAACATTTTCAACCATGTTTCTCCGACAGTTTTTCCACGGACAACAAAACCGACTTTTTCAGAAGGGAACGAATCTGTTTCCAAAGCGGGTTTTTCGTAAAGTTTCGGCTCTTCGTAGGGTTCTTTTTTTCCCAGTCCTGTAATTGTTTCTTTTATTATTTTTGCATATTCTTCAGGATTATTTTTGTCCGCGATTTTGTCCGTTACATCAATAAGTTTTACATTTTGCCTTAATTTTTCAAAATCTTCTTTCGGAATTCCTCTTGGAATTCTTGCGTCTGTTCCCATGACAAATTCTTTTTCATCAATTCCTTTTTCAAAAAAATTAACAAGAACTTCGCGACTTTGTGCTTTGTCATTTCCAAGAAGAATTATGTATCTTATGTTGGGATTTGCAAGGCAATTTCTTATCAATGGCTCAAGGGCGTTTCTTCTGTCGTAATAGTTTCCCAAAACCGCGAAATCATCTTTACTCAGACTTCTCAAAACAACTTCCTTGAAAGACCAGAGAACGGCGATTCCAACATTACTGCTTAAATTACCTATGTCAAGTTTCTCGCCAAATTCCTGGGGCCATTTCATCTCCTTTAATGTTTGAATAAACTTTTCGGACGCCATCTTTTATAAAATTTAAGAGATGAAATGATTATAAAATTATATGTGTTTTTTTGATTACTTTTGAGAGGTTATATGATTTCCTATAATAATACTTTTAAATGACTGAATTGTTTTGAGCGTATGGGATGCAATTTTTGTGAGGGATTTAATGTGGAATATCATCGCAACCACGGGTCTTTGTTAATTGAAGATGATTATTGCTTTTCTGTTGTAAACTGGGAATCTGTGAAACCGGGACATACAATGGTTTTACCGAAAAGACATGTTGTAAATCTATCCGAACTTTCTGGAGAAGAAATGAAAAGTTATTTTACAATGGTTGATAATTTGAGAAACAGATTAAGAGAAAAATATTCTGAAGATGTGGTTCTTTTTATGAATACTGGGAGACACAGAACCGAAAGCCATTTGCATGTTCATCTTATTCCGAGCAAAGGAAACTTAAGAGATTTATTTCACAGTTATGAAAAAGTTCCATATCGCGAAAAATTATCTGACGAGAAGATAAGAGAAATTAGAGATTTTATTTTAGAATAGAATTTTCAAACCTGCGTTTCCTTTTCTCCCTGCGTTGAAACTCTTCCCCCCTGCCATTGCCCGCGATAAGCGGAAACGTTTTCAGTCGTGCTGAAAAATAATATATGGACGAATCTTGCGCCCATTTCAAGCCGGAAATTGCTTTTTCCAAGATTGCACATGCCGAAAGTCAACTCTCCTCTATAACCGGGATTTGCCGTCGCTGTGAACAAACCGATTCCGCTTCTTTGCAACGTAGAACGCGGACGGAAAATGGCAACAATGTCTTCCGGAAGATTCACTTTCTCCATGGTTTTTACAAGAATATATTCTCCGGGTTTCAATGTGATTTCTTTTTCATTTCCATATTTTGCAATTGATTCAACATCCCGAGTAAATCTTTCTGTTTCTCCGAGAAAAGATTCGCCCTCTTTTATTCTAAAGATTTCTCCTGCTCTCAAATCAAATCCGGCGCCCTCCGGATTTTCCAATTCTCTTTCAGAAAGATTTTCAACAAGTTTTTTCTCTTTTACAAGCTTAAGCAACTCCTTTGTTCCAATCATTTTTATTTCAATAACCTCGGACTTTTTTGTTTAAACGAATTAATTGCCTCAACCGAACTTTTCCAGACATTCCCTAACATCTTATTTTTCATGGACAAAATTTCCTCTTCGGAAAACCATCTTAATTCTTCATTTTCGTCTGTTCCAGTTCTGTCATGAAATTTTATGCACTTTCCGAAAAAAACAAAATTTATGTGAAAATTATGATGTGGAACATTATCAATTTGTACTCTTTGAGGATTTAACAATTTTGTTGCCCCATTATTTTCGATATTTGAATTCTGCAAAAACTCAAATTCAAAACCAGTTTCTTCTTTTACTTCTCTTATTATTGCTTCTTCGGGATTTTCTCCAGAGTCTATGTGTCCTCCGACGGGAATCCATGTTTGCATATTCTTATTCCAGCTAAGAAGAACTTTATTTTCATTATTGACTAAATAAATTGTCGTTACCCAACACCCTTTTGTCCAATTAATCTCCGCCATTTTAAAATTCAAGGAAAAATCATTTATAAAAATTTATGTGTTCAATCAAACTCTTACAACAACTTCTTCGCAGAACGGCTCGCAAATCTCCTTCAATTCCTGCAAAAAAATTTCATTAACATTTTTGTCCGAAGAAAACTCAGGGTTCAGAAGTTTTCCTGAATTTTTAAATCCTTGAAGACAATATTTTAAATTCTTTTTTCCGGTGAGTTTATTCAGCCAAACCATTATTTCTTTTATTTCTTCCTCATCATGAAATCTTTCAACAACAGTTGTCCTGAACTCATGCTCTGGGAAATTTGAAATTATCTTAATGCTTTCCTCAATTTTCTCAAGCAAAACCACGGAATTAACCGCCTTTTCATAATTTTCCCGCGAAGTTTTTATGTCCATCGCAATGTAATCAACTAATTTTTCTTCAATTATCTCTTTTAATTTTTCAGGGAAACTTCCGTTGGTGTCAATTTTTATTTTATAGCCCATGTTTTTGATTTTTCTCAGAAATTCAAAATCAATATTTAGCAACGGTTCCCCGCCGGTTATGCAAATGCCGTCAAGATATTTTTTTTGTTTTTCAAGAAACAGAAGGATTTCGTTTTCAGGATAATCAAAATTTTTTGGAGTAATTACTAATTCCGGATTATGACAATACCCGCAGCGAAAATTGCATCCGAATAAAAAAATTGTGCAGGCGATTTTTCCGGGATAATCAATCAGCGTCGTTTTTTGCAATCCTTTTATTAACATTTTCAGCCATTACTTTAAACATAATCCTGTTGTCCCACTCGGCCTTTTTTCCGTCGTTCCACTGCTGCAACGGTCTTAAGTACCCCACGATTCTTGAGTACCTCTCGCATTTTGTTCGTTCAAGTTTTTCCATTTTAACCTCCTTTTATTGTCAAATTTAATTCCTGTTTTTCAGAATAATTTATTTTCTCGTCGCATTTCGGGCAATATTCGTGGTCTCCTATAAGATAACCATGATTCGGACAAATGGAAAACGTTGGCGTCAAGGTAAAATAAGGGAGCTTGAATTTTTCCGCGATTTTTTTAACAAGATTTTTCACATTTTCTTTTTCCAACTTTTCGCCGATAAAAATGTGCAGAACAGTGCCTCCAGTGTATTTTATCTGCAAATCGTCCTGCAATTCAAGCGATTCAAAAATATTGTCGGTATAATTTACGGGGAGATGCGTTGAATTTGTATAATACGGGTCTCCGCCATTTTTCACGGAGTTTTCATTGGCGACTATTATTCTCCCGAATCTTTTTTTGTCGTTCTTGGCGAATCTGTATGTGGTTCCTTCTCCGGGGGTGGCTTCCAAATTGTATATGTTTCCCGTTTCTTCCTGGTATTCTCCAAGTTTTTTTCTCATAAAATCCAAAACCCTCAAGGCAAATTCCCTTCCTTTTTCAGAAGCGATGTTTTCTCCGGGCATAAAATTGATTATTGATTCATTCATTCCCAGCAAGCCGATTGTTGCAAAATGATTTTTCCAATATTCGCCGAATCTCTTTTTTATATTTCCGAGATAAAATTTTGAATACGGATAAAGTCCTTGTTCTGTAAATTTTTCAAGGGCTTTTCTTTTTATTTCCAAACTCTCTTTTGCGAGTTCCATCAGCTCGCCAAGTTTTCTGAAAAATTCTTCCTCATCTGTTGAAGTAAAACCGATTCTTACCATGTTTATTGTTACAACGCCTATTGAACCTGTTTGAGGGTTTGCTCCAAACAATCCGCCGCCTCTTTTTCTTAATTCCGTCTGGTCCAACCTTAAACGGCAACACATGCTTCTTGCGTCTTCAGGATTCATGTCTGAATTAACAAAATTTGAGAAATACGGAATTCCGTATTTTGCAGTCATTTCCCATATGGGATTGTAATCCGGATTTTCCCAATCAAAATCTTTTGTGATATTGTATGTGGGAATCGGAAAAGTGAAAGGTCTTCCTGAAGCGTCGCCCTCAATCATGAGTTCTGCAAACGCCCTGTTTATCATATTCATCTCTTTTTGAAATTCTTTGTAAGTTTCTTTTTTCATTTCTCCGCCGATAACTATCGGTTCGTCGCGGATATAATTTGGAACTTTCAAATCCATAGTTATGTTTGTGAACGGCGTTTGGAATCCAACCCGAGTCGGAACAGCGAGGTTAAACAAAAACTCCTGCATCGCTTGTTTCACTTGAATGTAATCCAAATTGTCATATCTTATGAAAGGGGAAAGAAGAGTGTCAAAATTTGAGAACGCCTGCGCTCCCGCGGTTTCTCCTTGAAGAGTGTAGAAAAAATTTACAATTTGTCCGAGGGCTGTTCTGAAATGTTTTGCCGGCTTTGATTCAACTTTTCCAGGAACTCCTTTAAATCCGACGACAAGCAAGTCCTTTAAATCCCAGCCGACGCAGTAAGCGCCCAAAGTTCCCAAATCGTGGAGATGCAAATCAACATTCTCATGCGCTTTTCTTATTGATTCGGGATAAATTCTTCTAATCCAATAATTTGTAATTATTTTTGTTGTGATGTAATTATTCAATCCCTGCAGGGAAAATCCCATGTTGGAATTTTCCTTTACCATCCAATCGTTTAATCCGATATAGTCTTCAACAGCTTCAATCGTGTCAAACAAACCCTTGACATTTCTTAATTCTTCGTGACTTTTTCTGTATAATATGTACGCCTTTGCGGTTTTCGCGTGCCCTTCTTCTATAAGTGTTTTTTCAACAAGGTCCTGAATTTCTTCAACTTCCGGAATTCCATTTTCTTTGTGCCTTATTTCCAACTCTTTTACAATCAAATCAGAAATGTGTTGCGCTTTTTCCCTGTTTTTTCCGCCAACGGCTTTTGCAGCTTTCCAAACAGCTTCGGTGATCTTATCGCCGTCAAAAAGCACCACACTCCCGTCCCTTTTTCTTACTTTTTTCACCATTTTTAAATTTTATAATTTTGAATTTCACGCACCACACGCTTCGCAATCCGGGTCGTCAAGACTGCATGAAACCGCGTCTTTTTTTTCAAGGAAATTATTAAGACTTTTATTTTCCTTGATTTCCTTTGTCGTGTCAAATTTCGGCACTTCCGAATTCAAGGACTTTTCAATAAATTTGTCAACGGTAAACTGAATTGCTTGTGAAGCCGCCTTTGTTCTGAGATAATACATTCCTGTTTTCAATCCTTTTTTCCATCCGTAAAAATGCATGCTTGTTATTTTTGCAAATGTCGGGTCCTTCATCCAGATGTTCAGAGACTGGCTTTGGTCAATGAAAGCCCCCCTGTCCGCAGCCATGTCAATCAGATCTTTTTGTTTTTGCAGCAGGCCGGCATGATGGAAAGTAATTCCTTTTTTGATGCAATGACTTAACCGCCGGCATTGTTTCGTGGGCATAGTTGCCGCTTTCAATACTTCTTTTTCCGATGAGCAAAAAGAATTTATTGCTAATAACGTTTCTTTAATGAATTGCTTGGAAATGGCGGAAACTTTATTTAATAAAAAATTGACAAATCTTAGTCAAGAAACAAGATCGGTCGCCGCCTTTGTAAAAACTTT
>CAZAOW010000024.1:0-1042 GCA_964487075.1 Candidatus Woesearchaeota archaeon
TTATTATTTATGAAATGAAAAAAGCAATGGAGAACCAGGAGTTTCCCGGGTCTCCTGAACAAAAACTTGAAAGAGAGGGCGAAGAAGGACCGACTGCAGAGGAAAGGGAAATGATAAAACAAGACGAAGGATTTATGGAACAGATAAGAAAAATAACCGAGAAGTACGACGGGAATCTTGAAGCTGTCGTGAGATTTGTTGACGACGGAAAAGTTGTTTTCAATCTGTATGTTCAGGTGAATGAGGATGATATAATAAAAGTTAAGCCCATGTTGCCAGAAGATGTTCCGCAAGAAGATGCAAGAATTGAAATTGAATTCCAAAATCTTTACGACATGATATACTTGCAAGAAAAGGAAATGCGCGGAGAGAGAATAGAAAGTCCGCCGTGGGATAGAAAAATCCAACCGATACAAAAAGTAAAAGATGTCGTTAACGGCGTGAAAATATACCTTAAAGTGAGAGACATGCTGGATTCCGCAAAAGTTTCTCCCGCGACGAGCGAGGAAGATGTAAAACCTTTAATGAAATTATTTTTCAAAATGATGATGAAATCCGGAGGAGGCGAATCTCCCGAAGGAGAATTTGACAACGAAGATATCGGCGAGGAAAAAGGAGTTTGGGACAAAAAAGAAGAAATTACAGGAGAGGTTGTTCTTGGTTAAAAACGCCCCCCATGTTTTTTGCTTGCAAAAAATATTGTAGCAAATCCTTTGGATTTACGCCCCCACGAGGAATTGAACCTCGAACACAACCTGTTTGCATCGGTCGCAGGATTCATAAAAACCCGCTGGTGGTTTTTATTCCGCAAGGTCGTATTATATCCGTTTAACTATGGGGGCATTGCATTTAATCAACTTCTTTTTAAGAATTATTAAGCTTTCTATTTCCCAATCCCCTAACTCGCAATCCTGCTCGTTGCGAGTTTTGCAATTTTGTCTTGCGAAGTTGCTCTTACTCGCGTCCCGACTTTGTTATCAATAAATAAATTTTGTCAAAATCAAAACGCTCGCCCACCCCCGGAAACACAGGTTAACCGACA
>CAZAOW010000024.1:1052-6185 GCA_964487075.1 Candidatus Woesearchaeota archaeon
TCACCTTCCAGCCCCCTAATTTACAACCCCTTTTTTCAATCCGTTAATTTGTTCCCGTCTCCCGCCCCAGAAAACCAAATTAATAGAAAAAAATTTCATCAACTTCTCTATTCGCCGCACGATAAAATTTTCAGCATTAACATTTTTTCAATTGGCGGAAAACTCGACGATGGCGAATCCGAGCACATTAATTTCCTATGCGAATTTTCTCACCTGTTTTTATTTCACAACGAATTTATACTCTGTTAAATAATCTAGAAAATATGAAAGCAGTAATTTTATGCGCAGGATATGCGACAAGACTTTATCCCCTGACTCTTGACAAACCAAAATCTCTGCTTGAAATTTCCGGCAAGCCCCTTTTGAATTACATAATTGAGAAGGTTGAAAAAATAAATGAAATAGACGAAATTTTTATTGTTACAAATGAAAAATTCTTTCGGGATTTTGAAGAATGGTTAGAAAAATGCAATGGAAAATTCGCGAAGAAAATTGAAATAATCAACGATAAAACCAAGACAAACGAAACGCGCATCGGAGGAATCGGCGATTTGGATTTCACAATACGGGAAAAAAGAATAGACGAAGATTTGCTTGTCGTTCTTGGAGACAACTTATTTGATTTTGATTTGAACGGAATTTTTTCCGCCTTCAAAAAAAACAATGAGATAACCGTAGGAGTTTATGATTTAAAAGAAAAAGAGCAGGCGAAAAATTTCGGGGTTTTTGAGATTGAAAATGGCAAACTTACTTCCTGCGAGGAAAAACCGCAAAATCCTAAGACGACAATAATTTCAACAGGAATTTATTTTTTTCCGAAGAGAGAAATTAAAAAAATAAATGATTACATGAAAACAGAGAAATCGAAAGACGGACCAGGATTTTTGATATTGGATTTTTTCAGTTCTCAAAATGTCTATGCTTTTGAGTTCAAGGGAAAATGGTTTGACGTCGGGACAAAAGAAATTTATGAAAAAATTAAAGACGGATTTTAAAACAGGAAATTAAATTTACAGATTTTTGAATTCTGAAATTTTTGACTCGCTGACGCTCGTTTATTCCAGCCCAGAAGAAGTGTTAACAGAAGACTAGTTTTAATTTATCTTATGATCTCTTTAAACTTTATTCAGCTATTAAATCAAAAACATATAATTATCTTTCTTTTTCCAGAACTTTTTCCAACGCTGTTTTGTAATTTGAATGGATTTCTTCCGGAGAAAACCACAAATTTATTTCCCTTCTCGCGCTTTCAACAGAATCGGAGGCGTGTATCAGATTTTTCACAACACGCTTTTTCTCGTCGGCGACGGCGTAAGATTCTATTGAAGCAAAGTCGCCGCGAATTGTTCCCGGTGATGCTGAACGCGGTTCTGTGAAACCAACAATTTTTCTCACAATTTCAATTGCGTGAGGCCCTTCCAAAACCAACGAGATTACAGGACCTTCCATCAGAAAATCCATGTTCCATTCTTGAAGCATTTTCCCGAATTCCAAATGATTTTTGTGCCTGAATTTTTTCCCTTCCTTTTCATACGCTGTTTTATTTTTTTCAAAAGCTTTTTTTGCCCAGGTTTCGTCAAGAAAATAATGATTTTTCGCGAGTTCTTTGTCGGCGAAAATCATTTTCAACGCAATTATTTTCAATCCGGAATCTTCAAAGCGGGAAATAATTTTTCCGACGATTCCGCGCTTCACTCCGTCGGGCTTTATCAAAACAAACGTTCTTTCTTCAATCATGAAATTTCTTCGGATTTTTCATTTTTAAACTTGTTGATGCGCGCGCCAGAAAAAAAAACATTTATAAACCCTATGTAATTATCTTATGGAATTCAAATTTAACATTTGATTTGATAAAAAAGAGGATAAAAGATGATTTTTGATAAAAAAGGTGTGAAAGGAAATAACTGGATGCATTTATTTTTTGCGGTTGTTTTGATTGTGAGTTTGGTTTATGTTATGAATTTTGCAGTTGCTACTACGGTTATAAGTCTTCTTAATATTACTAATTTTACAGGGGGTCATGTTAATTCTACTTATGCTATTGTTAATGCTTCTGAGAAATCCACAACTGTAAACGACAATATCATGCTTATATATAATTTGACTATTACCCACACTAGTGCTTTGAGCAATCTAACCTCGATAAACCTTACCCTTCCCGAGACATTTGCATTTATCCCTGCATCAAACAGGACTAATGCTACTGCAGCTACAGTTACGATTCTTTTCAATGCTACTAGTGTTAATGGAAATTTTAATGGTTCTGTATTAATGTGGAACGCTACCAGTACTGTTGGTCCTGGTTGGATTATTAATATGACTAAGGCAACGGCTAACTATACAATCCCATTTAGTTTTAATGCAACTGCTTACGTACCGGGATACTACAATATTAGCGTTAGATTCTTTTATAACGCTTCTTTCGTTTCAGGAGGAGGTTCCCCAATTTATAATGAAACTAATATAAGTATTGTAGTTAACGATACAACAAAACCTTGGGAAGTTAACTTAACTCTGCAAGGCAGATTTGCGTCCTTAACACATTCGAATATTTCGGGGTCGCAAATGATTAACGTTTCTGCTTTAGATAATGGTAACCTTACAGCGTCAGGGAGAGAGAATGATGTAACTGGTGTTAATATTACTATCCTTAATAGCAGTAATGAAATAAATGCTTCTTATACTGCGACTAACCTTAGTGGAAAATACTGGAATTTTACTCTGACAACAACAGGATTTCCGGACGGGGTTTATAATATCTCTTTATTTGTTAATGATACTAAGGGCAACGTGAATAGCACGAATATTACCAACGTCCTCATTGATAATACTGCTCCAACTGCGTCAGCTGTTTGCTCTCCGCTAACTGTGAATGCTGGTGATGTTGTTACTTGTACTTGCTCACCAAGCGATCCTACCTCTGGAATTAACAGTAGTGCGACTTCCATAACCGCAAATCCCTCGACCCCTAATACTGGAACCTTTACACAAACATGTACATTTGCAGATAGAGCTGGAAAGACGGGATCAACAACCGCACAATATACTGTTGAGCAAGGCGGCTCTGGTGCATCAACCTCTTCTGGTTCAAGCTCTGGATCTCAAGTTCCTGTAACCTCAACAGGAGAAACAGCGAGCACTGAATCTTCTTATACTTTCACAACAATCGCACCAGGGACACCTGCTGTGAAATCTGATTTCAATACTGACGCTGGAGTTAAAGAAATCTCGGTTGAAGTAAACAGCGAGGCACAAGACGTCATGGTTACAGTTACGAAGCACGACAGCGTTCCTTCAGGAGTTTCTGTTGCCAAAAACGGGGAAGTTTACAAATACTTGCAGATAGAAACTGAAAACCTTGACGGAAAGTTGGATAAGGCAACAATCAAAGTGCAAGTTGAGAAATCATGGGTTACAGACAATGTTGCAGATATGAACGACGTCGCTGTCTTCAAATTTGATGAATCCGGAAGCGAATGGAATGAGCTTGGAACAACATACGACAGCGAGGACGATACTTACTACTATTACACTGTTGAAGTTGATTCTTTCAGCTACTTTGCAATCGGAGAAAAAGTTGTTGAGGAGGAAGCCGAAACGACAACAGGGACAACGACCGGAGAAAAGAGCAATAAGATAATGTGGATTGTGATTGCCATACTTTTGTTGGCTGTTCTTGCAGGCGGAGTTGTTTGGAAGAAGAGAAGCGAGAGATAATTAATGAAACAAAAAGAAATTTTATTTACCTTTCATGATGCATAAATTTTTCTTTATCCAAATTCTTAAAAACTTCTTTCTTTTTTAGTTTTGATGCAAGTTATAGCGGACTTACAAATTCATTCGCGTTTCGCGAGAGCGACGAGCAAGGACATTACAATTGACAATCTTGAAAAGTGGGCGAAAATAAAAGGATTGACGTTGATGGGAACGGGAGATTTTCAACATCCGAAATGGAGGGAAGAAATTGACGAGAAATTGAAGGAAGACGACAAAGGAATTCTCTGGACTGAAAAAGGTTTTCCTTTTTTATGGCAGACCGAGATAAGTTTAATGTTCTCGCAAGACGGGAAGAGGAGGGCTGTGCATCTTTTGGTTTTTGTTCCAAACAGAAAAATTGCCGATGAATTTACAAAATATCTTCTTGGAAAGGGAAGAATTGATTATGACGGAAGACCGATTTTCGGAATAACGTGTGAAGATTTTGTCAGAGACCTGAAAAACATAGACGACAAAATTGAAATAATTCCTGCCCATTGCATGACCCCGTGGTTCGGACTTTTTGGAAGCAAAAGCGGATTTGATTCTTTGAAGGAATGTTTTAAAACACAGGCGGAGAAAATTTATGCAGTTGAATCGGGAATGTCTGCGAATCCAGAGATGCTGTGGAGATTTCCTGAAATCCACGATGGTAAAACCAATGTTGTATCCTTCAGCGATATGCACAGCTTTTGGCCGTGGAGAATCGGCAGGGAGGCGACGATTTTTGAAATTCCTGAATTGAGTTATGATAATATAATAAAAGCAATTCGCACCGGCGACGGAATACAAGGAACGATAGAAACGCCGCCGGAATATGGAAAATACCATTATGACGGACACAGGAACTGCAATTTTTCTTCTTCTCCCAAAGAGACAAAAAAATTAAACGGCGTTTGCCCGATATGCAAGAAACCCATGACAATCGGCGTTGATTACAGAGTTGAGGAAATTGCCAAAAACCCAATCGGCTCAAAGGCGAAAAACGCAAAGCCGTTTTACAGTTTAATTCCATTGCACGAATTAATTTCTGTTTTATACGAAACTCCTCTTGCCGGAAAAAAATCCTGGGGAATTTATAACAAACTCATAGAAGATTTTGGAGACGAATTTAATATTTTGCTGAATATCTCAAAAGAAGAAATGACAAAAAAAGAAGTTGATTCCAAATTGATTGATTTGATTTTGAGAAGCAGGGAAGGGAAAGTAAAAGTAAAACCCGGATTTGACGGAGAATACGGGAAAGTTTTGCTGGGAAATTTTGAAAAACAAGGAAAATTGATTTGATATGCGCTCGCGCCGAAACACTCGTTATCACGAGTTTTAATAAGTTTATTTATTATTAAAATAAGTTTTTATTAATTAATAATTCACACC
>CAZAOW010000024.1:6195-7565 GCA_964487075.1 Candidatus Woesearchaeota archaeon
TTTGATATGCGCTAGCCTTCGGCTCGCAAATTTATCCTGCTGTGAAATCGGCTCCGCCAGATTTCTCCATCACAAAAAAGTTAAAGTCAGACTCTTATCGCGAGTTTTAATCGGTTTATTTATTATTAATCCATACTGCAAAATTCTTTCTTAGAATTTTTCCTGATTTCATTCAGATTTATGTGCTTTTTACCGACGACAAATCCTTTTCCACGACTTTTACAGATTTCCCAAAATTGAGAAACTTATAATGCGCGTCTTTTGTTTTTGAAGCGCATTTTGGACATTCGGATTTTAAAGTATAAGTTTTGCATTCCAGACATTTGCGAAGTTTCATGATTTTTGAAAAACCGAAAGATATATATATATTTCCATTAAAATTTTAAGTTTTCAAGAAATTGAAAATAAAAAAGGGTTGATATGGCGAGAAATTTATCTTTAGGAGCGATTTTAACAATCGTGGTTGTCGTTGCGCTGATTGTCTCTGTTGCAACCGCGAGTATTACGGGAAATGTGATAGTAAAGAAATCTCCGAGCGGAACAGCAAATGTTTATTACAAGACGGAGATTAATAATTTATTGAAAAATTATTATAAGAAAACGGAAGTGAACGATAAATTTAGGTCCCTTTCGCTTGTTTCAGGAACTGAACTTAATCTTAATTCCAATGAGAACCCCACCCAAAATGTAAAATTAGACAACGATGTTTACAAAATTGAATTAGTTTCTGCTACAGATACTTCTGCAACCATAAAAATTACAAACGTGGATTTACCGATTATATCAGAAACTCAGGAAATTGGAGAAGGTGATTTTGCAAGCATAATTGGTTTTGGAATTTATCTGTCCGCTTCCGATGAAACAAATACTGAACTGTCTGCAACAATAATAATCCTTGACGAAGTTTCTCTACTTTTTTCCGGAGGTAATGAAACCGAAGCAATTATTGAAATAAAACTAACCTCGGATAGTCCTACCGAAGATATAAGCGTAGATGGGGAAGTAGTTTATACTCTTGAACTTGTTTCCGCTTCTGACACTGCTGCAACGATAAAGGTTACAAATGAAAAAGGAACGAGTGTAACAAAAGAAATTAACGAAGGTTCTTCCGCAGTGATTAATGGAGTTGATGTAAAGGTCGTAACTGCAGATGAAACGAGTTTGAAATTAAGCGCGACTCTTGAGGTTAATTAATTTTTCATATTAAGGAAATAATTCTGTTTAGAATGCTCGGCTTTTTGATAATATTTCATCAAATGTGAACGGGAAATCCTTCGAATTTTTAACAAAATTGATTTACTGAACAGATTCACCCCAAATCAAGCAAATATTCCTTCAAAACAGGGTGGATTTCAGAATTAAAGTAATTT
>CAZAOW010000025.1:0-7428 GCA_964487075.1 Candidatus Woesearchaeota archaeon
TCGCTTTTATAAAACTCAATCCTGTTTTGGACATTCCCAAAATCCCGATGAATTCCAAAATTGCTTTCTCAATATTTTCCTTTAAATTTTCCCCGTGAACAAGCAAATACCTTTTGTTTTCCCGCATCGTCGCTTTTAGTGTTTTCATATTATTTTTGGTGATACTGCTTTTCCAGATGTTTTTTTCTTCGCGATGCCTATGCGTAATGACTATGCCAATCGCTTTTCATGAATAAAAACATAAAAAGAACAATATAAATCTTTTTAAACCGCCGATTAGAATTTGTTTCATGAAAAATAAACCGCGACGCATTTCTTATAACGGACATAGATACACTCCGAAAGGAATCTTGACGGATTTAGAAGGGTATGTTATTGAAGCAAAATCAACAAGAGCAGAGATGGTAAATGGCTCAAGTAAAGACCCTAATCTCAGAGAAAATTTAAGTCAGACTCAGAGGGACATAACTTATTTTTTAGGCATGGCTGAAGGATTGGGATTACCTAAGAAGAATCTCATAATACGACAAGCCATTAGTCAACTTCCTTATCATGAGAAAAAATAAAGATTCGCAATCCAAAAGCATTTTTAAACTGCTTTCGTTTTTCTATAATAATGTTTAAAAAAATTAAAAAAGAGGAAGAGATTATATTCTTTTACAATGGAAGTTTTTAGCGTCGGCGGTTATGACCAAGTCGGAAAAAACATGACTGCTATTAGAATAGAAGAAGATGTCTTTTTGTTTGACGCGGGTTTGTATATTCCCGCTGTTATTGAATTGCAGGAAGAAAAAGTAAAAGATTATGGTGAAAGACACCTTCGGGGAAAGGGCGCGTTGCCGGACGATTTGATTCTTGACAAGCTCGGTTTAAGAGGAAATGTTCGCGCAATTTTTCTTTCTCACGGACATCTTGACCACATCGGCGCGATACCTTTTCTTGCCTACAGATACAACTGTCCTGTTATCGGCTCCCCGTTCACAATTTCCATTTTAAAAAAAACAATGGACGATGAAAAAAAGCGAATTCCGAATAAAATAATAACAGTCCCTCTTGATTCTTCTTACACGATAAAAGGGAAAAGCCACGAATACACCGTTGAGTTGATTCACATGACGCACTCAATTCCCCACACGACAATGGTTGCTCTTCATACTCCTGAAGGAATAGTTGTTTACGGAAATGATTTCAAAATTGACGACACGCCTGTTTTAGGAAACCCGCCGAATTATTCCGCATTGAAAAGAATTTCCAAGGAAGGCGTAAAGGTTGCTATTGTTGATTCCCTTTATTGCAGTTCCGAGAAAAAAACTCCGAGTGAACTTGTGGCGAGAAACATGGTTAAGGATGTTTTCTCGGGAATGCACGGGAGCAAAAACGCGATTTTCGTTTCAACATTTTCATCGCATATAGTTCGCTTGAAAAGCATAATTGATTTCGGAAAAAAACTTGACAGGGAAATAATTTTCATCGGCAGAAGTTTGAATCGCTACGTCTCGGCATCAAACGAAATAAATCTCGTGAATTTCAAGAATCAGGTAAAAATTGCAACTTACAAAAACCAAGTCGCGTCAATGTTCAGAAAAATAGGAAAGGAAAGGGACAAATATCTTGTCGTTTGCACGGGACATCAGGGAGAACCGGGAAGCATTCTTGAACGTCTTTCCCGAAGAAAGTTGCCTTTTGAATTCAGAAGAAACGACAATCTTGTTTTTTCTTCAAAAACAATTCCTGTTCCCATAAACATAAAAAACAAGGGCGAAATGGACGCGCGTTTTAAGAAATTCGGCGTCAGGATTTTTGACGAAGTCCATGTTTCAGGGCACGGCGGAAGAGAAGACATAAGAAATTTAATTTCTCTGATTTCTCCGGAACATTTAATTCCTTCGCACGGTTCTTATCAGCAGTTGCTGCCGATGAAAGAATTGGGAAAACAAATGGGCTACACTGAAAGAAATTTTCATCTCATGAAAAATGGGGAAAGAATAAAGATATAGAATTAATTTTATAAAATAAAATGCTCAAAATAAATTCAAAGAGTTTCTATAAATCATTTTACAAGTAAAATGCTTAAAGAAGATATAATCCGGGGATTGGAGGGGGCGATGTCAAAAGGCGAGACTCTTGAAAGAGCAATGTACAGTTTTTACAACGCAGGTTATAAAAGAGAGGATGTTGAAGAGGCCGCGAGATTTATGGGAATCCATTTGTCGCAGCAAGAGTCTTTGATTCCGGCGACGCCTCTGTCTTTTGCGATAAAACCAGAGCCGATAAAATCTCAGGAAATGCAAGTTCAAATACCTCAAAAAAAAATGGAAGAGATTATTCCAAAACCGAGCATAAAACCCATGACGGAGAATATTTCGGGAAGTCAGATAAATCGCGAACCTACATTCGTTCAGGAAGTTTCTCGGTATGAACAAAAACAAAAAATAAGTCCAAGAACAATTTTAATAATTGTTTTGTCAACATCCTTGTTGATTCTTTTGGTTTCTCTAGGGGGACTTTTTATATTCAAGGACGCGATTTTGAATTTTTTTAACGGAGTTTTCTAAAAATAAAATTCTTTATCTTGACTATTTTTAATAAAAAACAAAATGAACGAAATTTACACGCCTTTAGAAGATTCCTATATGCTTTCTGAAGTTTTAAAAAAACAGATTCCAAAATTCCTTGCAAAAAATAAAAATCTGAAATTTTTGGAAATCGGTTCCGGCTCCGGGATTCAAATTCAAACAGCTTTAGATTCAGGAATAAAAAAGGAAAATATTTTTTCTTGCGATATAAACAAATCAGCTGTAAAAAAATGTAAATCTCTTGGATTTAAATGCATTCATTCTGATTTATTCTCTAAAATTATCGGCAAATTTGATTTAATCATATTTAATCCTCCGTATCTGCCTTTGGATTTAAGAGAACCAAAAAACTCGCGGATTGCAACAACCGGAGGTTTGAAGGGTTCTGAAATAACAAATCGTTTTTTGACGCAATCAAAGAAACATCTTGCAAAAAACGGAAAAATTTTTCTCGTTTCAAGTTCATTGACGAAAGGAATTGATTTTCTGAATTTTAAGAGGAAAATCGTTGCAAGAAAAAAGATTTTTTTTGAAGAATTGAGGGTTTGGAGTTTGGAAATATAAAAGTTTATTTAGTTAAATATTTTATCATTTGCCGATTGGATAAATCCTCTCCTGGATTTTGGGAGTAAATATCAAAAGGTATTCCAAGGGTTTTATAAACTTGCGCCCATTCTTTTCCTGTTGTCATCATATCGCCGTTAACATCCGCTTTTTCAGAAACTCTAAGGTATAAATTCGGTCTTGCCCTTTCTGAATCATAATGTATAACCGCTAGTAGATAACCTGCGCAAACCCCCACTCCAAGCATAACAACATGTTCTAAAAAGCGAGATATTCCTTTTTTAATAATCTGTCTTACCGCATCTTCCTTCAGTGTTTTAAAATCCTCTGTCATGAAATTTTCATATTTACCGCCTTTTTAAACCTTCTTTTTTCATTACAACTATCTTTATATACAAAAATTATTCTGGTAATCTTGGGGTTTAAAAAATGGTGAAATTTGCGCACATGGCTGATGTTCATTTGGGCGGATGGAAATTCAAGGAAATGCGGGATTTGAATTTTCAGTCTTTTCAAAAAGCGATTGAAATATCAATAAATGAGAAAGTGGAGTTCCTTCTAATCGCCGGAGATTTGTTTGACACGGCGTATCCTCCGATAGAAATTCTTAAGGAAACTTTCGCGGAGTTCAGAAAACTCAAGGAATCCGGAATTCCGTGCTTTTTAATTTCAGGCAGCCACGATTATTCTGTTTCCGGAAAAACATTTCTTGAAGTTCTTGAAAAATCCGGCTTTTGCAAAAACGTTTCAATTTTTGAAGATGACGGAAAAACGCTGATTTTAAAGCCGACAATGTTCAAAGATGTTGTTTTCTACGGATATCCCGGAAAAAAAACAGGATTGGATGTTTCTGATTTAAAGCGCGTAAAATTGGAGGACGCAGAAGGAAAGTTCAAAATTCTTATGTTGCATACGACGATTGACAAAGTTCTTGGAAATCTCGGCAATCTACAGATAGAATCAATTGAGGCGGATTCGCTTCCGCATTCCGATTACTGCGCGCTCGGACATATTCATGTTAAAATGCAATACAAAAACTTTGTTTATCCCGGCCCAGTTTTTCCGAATAATTTTGCCGAGCTTGAAGATTTGCAGCACGGAAGTTTTTGCATTTACGATTCAAGCTCGCAGGAAAAAATTAAAAGCATCGCGCTGAAAATAAAACAAACGGAAAAAATTGAAATTGAAATCCTTGATTCCGTCGGAGCCACGGAAAAAATAATTTCAGAGATTGGAAAAAAGAACATTGACGACAAAATAATTCTCCTGAGAATAAAAGGCGAATTTTCCGGAAAAAATTCGGATTTGAAATTCGCCCAAATTGAAGAGTTTGCCAGACAGAAAGGGGCGTATTTTCTTTTAAGAAACACGCACGATTTGAAAACGAAAGAAGTTGAAATAGAATCTGTGATTGAAAAATCCGAGAACGTTGAGGAAGAAACGATAAAAGTTTATTCAGAACAATTTCCTTCTGAGTTTGATTCAAAAATACGATGGATGATTGATTCCCTTTCTGTTGAGAAGCAGGAAGGCGAGACTTCCGATGTTTTTTCATCAAGAATACTTGACGAGTCAAGAAAAATCTTGAAATTTTGACAATGAAACTTAAAAAAATAATCCTGGAGAATATAAGAAGCTACAAAAAACAAGAAGTGGAATTTCCCCCTGGGTCCACGCTTCTTTCGGGAGACATAGGTTCAGGGAAAACTTCAATTCTTCTTGGAATAGAATTCGCGTTGTTTGGGCTTCAGCCGGGTCAAAAAGGTTCTTCAATTCTTAAAAACGGAGAAAATCTTGGTTCTGTAATTTTGGAATTTGAAATAGACGGAAAAAACGTAAGAATTGAAAGGACGCTAAAAAGAGGAAAATCCATATCGCAGGAAGATTGTTTCATCACGATTGACAACGAGAGAAAAGAAATCTCAGTCATGGAACTCAAAAGTCTTGTCCTGAAGATTCTCAATTATCCGCCGGAGTTTTCAAAAAAACAGAACCTTCTTTACAAATTCACGGTCTACACGCCACAGGAAGAAATGAAACAGATAATTCTTCAAGACCCGGAGACAAGAATAAACACTTTGAGGCATATCTTCGGAATTGACAAGTACAAAAAAATCTTGGAAAACACGTCAATTCTCGCCTCAAAAATAAGGGAGGAAAAAAAGACAAAAGAAGGAATGATTTCAAACATAGAAAACGACAAAATAATTCTCCTCTCAAAAGAGACGGAGATTGAAGACAAACACTACAATCTTGCGTCTGTTGAAAAAGAGCTTTTTGTAAAAACAGAAGATAGAAAAAAAATGCAGGAAGAAAGAGATGAAATCAGCAAAAAAATAAGCGAGAAATCGCAGGTTTTGCAGGAGATAGAGAAAACAAAAATAATAATTTCAAACAAAAATGATTTGGTTTCGGGAAACAGCAAGATGATGAAACAGCTCGGCGTTCAAATAAAGGAATTGGAAAACCTTGAATTTGAAGAATCTGAAATTCTCAAACTTGAAGAAGCGTTGAAGCAGGAAAAAAGGCGGCGTCTGGGATTCAACGATTTGCTGATTAAAATTTCATCGGAAATAAATTCGTTAAATTCTAAAAATCAGGAAAATGGAGAAATAAAAAACAGAATAAGTCATGTTGAAATCTGCCCGACATGTTTGCAGGAAGTAAACGTCATGTATAAGAATAATATCCTAAGCAGACTGAATTTTGAGATATTTGAGAATCTGAAAAAAATGGAATCTCTCTCGTCGGAAAAAAGAACCGCGGAAAAGGATTTGTCTGAGATTGATTCAAAAATGTCCGCGGTTGAGAAAAAAATCCAGGAGCACAACTTGGTTAAAATGAAAATTGAAAATATGCGTGAGAAAAAAACCCGCGTCGTTGAAATGGAAAATTCAAACAAAATTCTTGAAAAAGAAATAAACGATTTGCAGATGAAAATGTTTTCTCTTGAGAAAAGAATAATAGAATTTGAAAAATTTGACGAAATATTCAATGAGAAGCAAAAATTATTTGATGCGTCTGTGAAGGAAGAAAGATACGCCGAAATAAAAACCGCCGAATTGAGGAAAGAGCTTGAATTATTGATGAAACAAATAAATGAATTGAGGGAAAAAATCCGAAAAACGGAAAAAATCCGGGAGCAGCTGAATTATTTGACTGAAATTGAAAACTGGATTTCCAAAAAATTTATTCCCTTGATTTCGTTGATAGAAAGAAACGTGATGATAAAACTGAAAAAACAATTTTCGCAGCTTTTTTCGGAATGGTTTTCAATGCTTGTTTCGGAAACTTTCAATGCAAAACTGGACGACGATTTCACACCGACGATGGAACAGCAAGATTACGAGATTGATTATAACTATCTTTCCGGTGGCGAGAGAACTGCCGTGGCTTTGGCTTATCGGCTTGCGTTGAATCAAGTAATAAATTCCTTGTTGAGCAAAATTAAAACAAAAGACATCGTGATTTTGGACGAACCGACAGACGGGTTTTCAAGCCAGCAGTTGGACAAAATGCGCGACGTTCTTTCGCAATTGAATGTGAAGCAGTTGATAATCGTCAGCCACGAGCAGAAAATTGAAAGCTTTGTTGAAAATGTCATAAGATTCAGGAAAGTGAACGGAGTGAGTGTGAGAGAAAATTGAAAAACAAAACATTTATAAAATATTAATTCCCTAAAATCTTGATAGTTTCTATGAATATTTATTATTCTTGCTTTAAGAAAAAATTAAAATAAAAAACAAAATGGACGCCGAATTAAAAAACTCAATTTTGAAGACGGGAACAACGATTCTCGGAATCGTTTGCAAAGACGGGATTGTGATGGCTGCCGACAAGCAAAGTACCGCCGGAACAATAGTCATGGACAAGGATTCTGAAAAAATAAAAATAATCAATGATTATCTCGCCTTTGCCGGAACTGGAATGGTTGCAGATATTCAGCGCTCAATAAAAGTTGCGGCGGCAGAATTAAGGATTAAAGAATTAAGGTCAAAATCAAGACCATCTGTAAAAAACGGGGCGAGCCTTTTGACAAACATGAACTACAACGGAATAAGACAACCATCAATGATCCCGCAACAGGCGGGATTTTTAATAGCGGGGTTTAATGAAGATGGAACGGTGGAACTGTATTCCATAGAACCGGCGGGGAGCATTATAAAGGTGGAGGACTACGATGCAAATCTTGGAAGCGGAATGCCTTATGTTCTTGGACTTTTAGAAAGACAATACAAAAAAAATATTTCTCTTGAAGAAGGAATAAAATTAGCAATAGAATCTGTAA
>CAZAOW010000026.1:0-7288 GCA_964487075.1 Candidatus Woesearchaeota archaeon
AAATGGGACAAGTAAACATAAGAATAAAATTCATGCCTTCCGGCGTTTCTGTGAATTTGGAAAAAATAAAGGAAGACGTAAAAAAATTTCTTGAAAAGCACGGCGGAAAAGGATTTATGTTCAACGAAGAGCCGATTGCCTTCGGATTGAAAGCGGTTATTGTAACATTTTTGTATCCGGAAGAAAAAGAATTTGAACACGTTGAAAACGAACTCGCAAAAATTCCCCATGTGAATTCCGTTCAAGTAATTGACGTTCGCCGAGCTTTGTAATTTTAAAAAAGCGCCGCTTATCATTAACACTTTAAAATAAAATTTGTTTGAAAATTAATCTGGATTTCCCGGACGGGAAGTTTTTAAAAGCGCTTTTCATAAATTAATTCATGCTTTCCGAAGACGAATCTGAAAAAGTCAAAAAAAACGTTATTCAGCAGATAGAATCGTCTTTTCCCGAAGACAAAAAAGCCACGGCAATTGCAGAAATTGAGGCAATGTCTCCTAAAGAAATTGAAGATTTCATAGAAAAAAATACCGCGCAGTCAAACTCGCAAGGAACAAAATGCATTTTCTGCTCAATTGTATTCAACGAAATTCCAAGTCATAAAATTTCTGAGAACTCGGAGGCAGTTGCCGTCCTGGAAATAAATCCGATTTCAAAAGGGCATTCTTTAATAATTCCGAAAAAACATCTTTCCTCTGAAAAGGAAATTTCAAAGTCTGTGCTTTCGTTGGCTAAATCGGTGTCAAAAAAAATTAAATCCAAATTTTCGCCAAAAGACATTCTCTCGCCTTTTCAAAACATGATGGGACACGAGATTATTTCAATAATCCCGATTTATAAAGACGAAACGCAGAATTCCAAGAGGCGGAAAGCTTCCGAGGAAGAATTGGCGGAAATGCAGAAAATCTTGTCAGATTCAAAAAGTTCGAAACAAAAATCGCCGGTTGAAAAAAAACCGAAACCCCAGATTTTAAAGGAAAAAAATATCTGGCTTCCGAGAAGATTGCCTTAGAAAAACAATTCAAACAATCCTATTCCTTTCCACAAAAACCAAGCATGAATCAAAAATGCGATTAAAAACGTCGGCTCAAACGGAACCCCGTCGCGGATTTTCACGTTCCTGAATTTCTTTCTTATCATTTTTATTTCTTCCTTGCTGAGCCCTTCCCATTTGGACTTTATTGTTTTCTTTCCGATTTTCAAATTGTTGCACAGCCAATCGCCTTCGGTCAGGTTTCGCGTTCCTATGATTTTAACCATGCAAGATTCGTCAACGGCTTTCGCGTAAAAATACAAATAAGGAAATAAAAAGATTAGCATTCCAAAATAAAAGAACGTCATTTCAAAAAGTCCGAGAATTAAAAAAAGTGTTCCGAAAATTATTGCAAGAATCGTTTTGATTTTTTCTTTTTTAATTTGTTTTAAAAATTGTTTTTTGAAATTACTGAAATTTTTCACGGAAAAAAAGATGATTGAGCCGAATCCGTAAATTGCACCAGTGAATAAAAATAAAATCAGGAACATCGCGAAGTGTTCAAGGTTGTCTGAAAAAAATTCAGATGTCGGCAAAATTGTTCCGAGTGCAATCATCAATTTTGCGTCGCCCCCAGAAAACATTCTACCGTAATAAAGCGCGTTTCCGATAATTAGAAAAATTCCAAGTCCGATGAGTCCTTGATAAAAAAAATTAAAATCTCCGGAAAAAAGCGAATAAAAAAACCTCGCTCCCAAAGCGAAAATTATCAGCGAGAAGTTCAGCCAGTTCGGAACGATGCGGTACTTCAAATCAGCGACCGCTCCGAAAATCATCCAGATTATTGCAAGCGAAAAAAGAAAAATAATCTCAAGCATTTTCAGGGAAACAAAAAGAAGTTTATAAAATTAGTTTATTATCTTTGAAATTTTCACGGGGAAGTTAATGCGTAATCACAGTTGAATAGTTGATAAAAATGTTTGGTGGTTAAAATGGATTAGGACTTGGCGATAAAAATCATTTCATCGCTCGTCTCTTTCCGCCTTTTCTGTAAGGATGTTTTTTCCGCTCCTTTTTTTTGTCTTTTTTCTTGTTTCGTTTTTCGGAAAAAGCGTAGTCTGACATTTTAGAATTATTGGGTTTTATTTAGCGGCACAAGAAAATGATTGTAAAGTATTTCCAATCAATGCCTGCACGATTTTTCCCTCATTGCCAGGGCATTTGCTGTCCAATATTTCTTGATTGCTAAGTTTTACAAATGCAATCGTATCGCATGAAATAGAACCGCAATTTTCAATTTTATACGTCGGCTGTTCCTTGGCAAGATAATTGCAGGTAACATCTTTCAATGTAACGCCATCTTTCGTTACCTCTCTCTTCGTGTCGCAAAAATTGTTTTGGCTGTTTGTTGAACACGCAATGTTGCAAGCAGTTACAATGGTGTCTGAATTGTCTTTTGAAACAAAGGTTTTTATTCCGCTCCACCCGATTGTAAATCCGATAATCATCATCACCAAAATCACAAGCCCGAGAATAATCAAAATTATCGCGTTGACGCTTAACCCCTGCCCCTTGCGCTGTCTTAGCAAAGATGGCGCTGCAAAATTTCTTTCCTTTTGCTTTTTATTCATCAAACCTCTAAAATTCATTTTCCATAGAAGGTAAAATTGTTTAAAAATGTTTTTATCTTGGACTCAATTTGTAATCAACGGAAAATATCGGTTTTCTTTCCCCAAAATCAAAACCGAAGAGTTCCAGCTCGTTTTCAAAATAAGTTGCATTCAGCGTGTAAATGTTATTTTCATATTTTCCGGAATAAACAAGGTCTTCTTCGGAATTTTTGTTCTTGAAAATTTCCATCAATTTCTCCGGATCTCCGTTGATTTCAGGATTTTTATAAAATTTTATTTCGTCGGCAAAGGAGTTTATTTTTTCAACAATGCTTACCTTTAGAAAAATTTTGCCTCCGCTTGTTCCGGAAAGATAAAAACTGAGCAGGGCAAGCGAACAGATTGCAAAAACGCCCAAGACAAGCAGGGTTATGGGAATGTCGCCCCTGCGATTTTTTGCAAAGAATTTTTGTTTTTTGTTCGCCATTTTATTCCTGTAAAATTATCTTCAATTCCGAGCCAGGGTTTATTTTCATTGATTCGGTTTTTTTGTTTCCACGAGTTGAAAATTCTTTTTCCGTTAGCAACGATTGCACGCCATTAACGGAAATTGCAATTGAGTTTTCCTTTGAATTCGTATTGACAAAAACGTCTTTCGCTAGAGATTTTTCGTCGTCAGATAGCGCGTTTTTTTCCGCGATGCTCTGATAAATTGTTTTTCCGTCTGCATTTTTTGTAATCAAAAATCCAAAAAGACTTTGTTTTAACAGCAAGTCTGCATTTTTTTCTTTCAAAAATATGATGGATTTTTTTGCGTTTACAGCTCTTGCAGATTCGGAAATTTCAGAAGAAGCGTAAAGAGAAACTACGAGAATCACAATTATTATTAGAGTGGCGACAATCCACGTCGTTGTTTCCGCAATCTGTCCGGATTTAGAATGCATTTTTTTCCGTCTTCCTTACTGCGGAGGTTATTTTAATTATAAGATGATTGTTTTTTTCGTCAACGGCGTAGAATTTTTCTTCAAAACATTTTGCTTGTCTTTCAAAGTCCTTTTTCGTTTGAATTTCGCAGTCTGATTTCAAATTTTCATTTCCATCAAAAATAGTTTTCATCGGACTTGAAAGAATTTTTTCTGTTTCGTCTTTTGTTTCAATTTTAAAATTGTTCATGTCGTAAAAATCTACTCTGACATAATACTGTTCGTTGTCAAATTCAGAACTGAAATCAAGATTGCATTTGTCCCTTATCTTTATTTTTTCTCTCGTGGATTCTGTTCCGTCCGAATTATCAATCCATTCGGAAGCCAAAACGCCTTGGTGCGAAATGCATTCGGAAATTCTGTTTGTTATTATCTGCCCTTCCATCTCGCGCACATCAAAAGGATATTTGTAAAAAACATAAACCATTCCAAAAACCCCTGAAGCTACGAGGAACAGAACGGCAAACCAGTAAACGGACAAAATTTTGTCGGCGCCTTTGCGGTTCAGTGCTTCGCGATGTGTATGGGTAATAGCTTTTTTATTTAACATCTTATTTTAATGTGATTACGTAATTTTTAATTTCTTCGTCGGAATCTTTCAAACCGGGAAAAACTTCAACGACGGCGCTGTTGAAAAAAGAATAAGAGTATCCTCCGTTTTCCCTGAACTTTGCCGTTACAAGATTTCCCTGAGTTGTGATTATATCTTTGTCGTAATTTTCTTTTTTCGCGATTTCAAGATACTCTTCAACATTCATTTTTATTATCATTCCAGGTTTTGCGGAATCAATTATCAGCGCGGTTTGCTTCGCAAGCTCCTCTTCTTTTATCGCCGCCCCTCCTGTACGCGAGAAAATAAATATTATTAATATTGTAAAAAAAATCAGCGTTAAAACGATGAAAATCACATTTTCCGCGAGGATGTCCCCTCGGTTATTTATGGTCGCAGGATTTTTCATTATGCAAAACTCCTGCTTTGTATCTTGAAAAATTTCCTATTTTTCATAATTGAAAAACGAAGAAGATGTTAATAAAATTAACTCAGCGTTAAAATATCCTCGCAGTTCAGCGCTTTGTATTTTTCCGAATCCGTAGTTTCAGTAATCGTCGGCGACATGAATTGATTATCAATGCCTTTTCCTTTTGAGATTATCGCCCCGATTTCAGGATTTTGCAAATCATATATTTGCGCGCCGATTTCTCCTCCTATTGCCCCGCCGACTCCAAGAATAATTGCGCCTGCAATCCATCCTACCGGAGTTGTAGCACCTATGACCAATCCTATGAATCCTCCGACTCCTGCGGCACCGCCTATCCAAGTTGCATGACTCACGCTGCTTGTAATTCCAGTAACAATCAAAGACCTCTTTCCAATTTCTATTTCCCTGAAATTATCTGTTCCAAACTGGCCGCTTACAGTCTGTCTGAATTTTTCAACGTCGGAAATCCCGAACAAATAATTTAAAAAATTTGTCTTCGCGTATGGAACGTCGTTCTTGCTGAGATACTCATAATAAAGATTGTTCTTGTCTATTTTTCCGTCTTCCAGTCCGGGAATTTCTTTCAAGCTGTCGTCAAAAAGGATGTCAGAACATATGGAACAATAATTGTTTTTCTTTAAATCCCCGCCAGTAAGGTAATTTACTTTTCCTTCTCCGAACATGTGCCAGCAGTTTGCCATCTCTCCGGCGAGTTCTTTGTAAATTTCTTCGGTGTTTTTCACTTTCACAACTTCAGGGTTGTTCAATTTTTCGCAACTCCCGTCAAATGTGATGCATTTGTAAGTCTTGTAGCATTTGAGTTGAATTGTTTCTCCCGGAAAAAATGATTTCCCTCTGAGAACCACGGAGTTTCTGCACAATTCTGCGTTTGTTTCTTTTCCTATGTCAAGTCTGAAAAGCAAAAAAAGAATTATCGCAAAGCTCGCGATTAAAATTATCAAAATCACGATTTGCTGCGTCGTAAGTTCGCCTCTTTTCGCGATGCGTATGCGTAATCGCTTTTTCATCGCAACACCCCGATTCTTTTCAGCATAAAATATAATCCGCTTAAAGCCAAAAGAAAAAAGGCGACCCACATAATGAATTTCATCATTTCTTCGTGAACCATCTCAACTCGGTTGCTCCCTTACATTTTCTTCTGTTGCTCCTTTTATTCCGGCCGCGGCGCTTGCGCCCTTTGAACTGCCTGTTCCCCTTATCTTTCCAAAAAATGTTCTAATGTAATCTCTCGCCGCGGCTAAAAATCCTTCGGATTTTTCTTCTGTTTTCGCGCTTTCTCCGGAAGATGTTTCCGCGTCGTCTGAAATGGGATTATCGCTGATTATTGTTTCTCCGTTTCGCTTTGCAAGAAATATTTTCGTCAAATCTTCTTCAATGCTTATTTTTAAATCAGGGGATTGCAAATTTTGGACTGAAACGCAAACGCCGTTGTTCGGCTCGTCGCATTTTTCAATTTGCGTTTTTATGTAAACGCTGTTGCAAATACATGCGCATTTTTCTCCAGTGCAGGAATTCGGTTTTTCGTTTCCAGTGAAAGTCAGGAAAAACCATCCTCTCGGAGAATCAAGAAGAAACTCTCTCTTCTCTCCGTCGTTCAGATTTTCAATTGTTTTCTTCAAGCTCTCGTCGGAATCTGAAAGTATTCTGTTCGCCTGTTCCTGTTTCGCCGAATTTATTTTTGCAAAATACAATGAAGTCAAAAAGTAAATTAGAAAAGTTATGGCTATGAGCGCGACAACCATCTTCAGCGTCTCTTCAGCCAGCAAAAATCCGTTGCGTCGACTAAGCATGGACGATGTAGACCGAATCTGTGAGAGTCCTTTGTTTTTCATTTTTCTGTTTAATTTGTAATATTTCCGGGAATGACGTTCTTCGCAAAGTCAATGAATTGCCCTCCGAATAAAACCAATCCACCTATTACTAAAACGATGACTACAAGTCCGAGAATTATTTTTATCAGTTGTCCTGTTGTTAATTCCATTATAATTTTTTACGATTTCAGCAGATTTTTTATTTGGTCTATCATCGCAAATCCCTTTCCTTTCAATATGAAAATTGAAATTAAAACTATCGTCAAAATCGCCAAGCCGATTATAAGCCAGGGAAGATAATCTGTAACAATGCCTCTTTTTTTCATCGCAAAAAAACGCAAATCAAATTAATAAAGATTTCTTCTCAGTGCTTCGCGATGTTTTTTATTCAGTATTGCCGATGCGTATGGCTAATCGCTATGCGTAATCGCTTTTCGTTTCAGTGCTTCGCGATGCGTATGCGTAATCGCTTTTCTATCCTCCGAAATTTCCGAGAACAACGGAAGAAAGGAAAAACAAACTTGTGGTTGCAACGAACGCAGTGATAACGTAAAGCATCACTCCGCGAATAAGATTTTTTCCCGTTTGATTTGTTTTCTGCAGTTTGTCTTCGCCGGCGTCAATGACAACCAGCGCCCGCGTGAGAATGAATATTATTTGAATTATGTAAATCCCGATTGCTATCTGAAGAAAATAAGGAGGTATCATTTTTGACAAATCAAAAATTGACAGTATTTCTTGAAAATTTCCTACTCCTTCTCCGGCGGATTGGTTGAGGTCTGCAATATTCAATTTGTTTAAAATTGAAGTGATCATTGACGCGAGTCCGACGACAATTCCCGAGAGCAAAGGTGCTAAGAAAGTCATGTTGCTTTTCATGTCTGAAATTATCTCAGCGAGCAAATCTCTT
>CAZAOW010000027.1:0-7184 GCA_964487075.1 Candidatus Woesearchaeota archaeon
GAAAGTTTTTTTTCCACGGTTCCTTTGCCCTCCAACTCAGGAAGTTTTCGCAAATTCGCCAAAACTTTTTCAACTGTTAAAATGTTTGATGAAAGCAAGGATTGTTTTTTCCTTTGTTTTAATTTCTCTACTACTAATCCAAGGTCGCCGAGTTTTTTCCATTCCGAAACCACTGATGAATTTTCAATTCCGAGAGATTTTGAAATCGCCTTAATCGCGAGCTGATTTGAAATTCCTATTTTTCTCTCGTCGTATTCAGGATAAATGTCTCCGAGAATAAGATAAAGAAGGTCTTTGTCTTTTTCATCCAGCTCTTTGAGAAATTTAGCAAGGATTTCAATTTTTTTCAAACGACTCGGATTTGCGGAAGCTTCTTCATAAAATTCGGCGAGTTTTTTGTAATGCATTTTATTTTTTCTTCGCCTTGAAAATTATTGTCGGCGGAACCATTTTTAATAATTTTGGAGTGTAATCCCAAAGTCCATACCAGGGGTCTCTATGTCTTTTTCTAGAATCTGGTTCTAAAATTTGTTCTACATAAAATCCCGATTTAATGAGCAAGTTGTATAATTCACTTGTTGTATAATTGTATGCAACGAATTTTTTTGTTGGATCTGAAAATATTTTTGTAATTTTTCCAGTTTTGAAATAACTTTCTTTTATTTTTAACGTATTAGAATCAATAGTTCTGTAAAAAGGATGAGGAAAACTGAATACAAAAGTCCCATTATTTTTTAAAACTCTGTTTACTTCTCTAAAACATATTAATAAATTATCGATATAATGCAACGCGAAAGCAGAGAAAACAATGTCTTGTGAATTTGATTTTATTTGCGGAAGTTTTCTAATATCTCCCTGATAAAATTTTACGTTAACTTTATTTTTTATTGCAAGTTTTTTGGCAAATTTCAATTGTTCTTCAGAAATATCTATCCCTATAACTTTTGCCCCTTTCTTAGCCATAGCTACTCCGCATTGAGCTCCGCCACATCCAATTTCTAAAATATTTTTGCCGTTAATATCACCTAATAATTTTAACTTGTTTTCATTTGGGCTTCCTGGACCATAATGGATGTCTATTGGTATTTTAGTCTCTTTTTGATAATAATCGGACGTAGATTCCCACCATTTTTTTGTTTCTTTAGTCATTGGTTACATTAAAGAAAAAGAAGTTTTTAAGTTTGGCTATAAGTTTAAACTAAGTTTTAGTTTTGATTTTTATTGGTGAAAATAAAAGAAATATTCTACAAGGATGGAGTATCCTGATTTTAACTATGTATTTATAGTTTTCTTTTTCTGAAATAAATGAAAGCACTAATCAATCCTGTCAAGAATAAAATTCCTCCAATCCAATTTGAAGAAGTTAGAGTTAAGTTAGCAATTACATACCCTGTAAAGTTACCTGAAATAAAGATAAGAGAAAACAAAAATGCTGCCACTGGAATTATTGCAACATAGTTTGTTACAGAATTTTCTAGATTCGAATTCCCCATAGAAAATTTCGCTTCATGACTTACTGGAACAAACCTATACCGAAGATTATATTTTTTAGCAAAATCCTTTAATGATTTATGTTCATCTACCCCACCCATTGAAGTTGCTTTTTTATATTCACCAATGATCTTCCTCCCTCCTTGGGTTAATGCACTTCTTTCGGATAAAAAAGTTAAAATTGGATTACTGAAAAAACAAGATGGAGGAGGGGTTTTCTTAGTCTTTCTCATTATTCCGTAGCCATCTAATTTTCCAGTATCTGACACTATTCGTGCAATAACCTCTGCCTTTTGATTGGAACTAGCTAACATATTTAAAAGGTCTTCTGGACTTGGATAAGTTCCAAATAAAGGATGTGTAGAATATTCATATGGGTGGGTGTGTACCCCTGTAAAACGTTTTCCCATAAACTGATTAAACCAATCGCGGAATTTATTCCGGATTACATAATCCTCCGAACGATATAATGAATTTGATTTTAGTTCCTTTCTAGGAAGTTTAATCCAGTTCTCTTCCAAATGGGGGTTCTCAACAGACTCAATTATTTCTTTAGGAGATTTTTTCTTTTTCATTTCAATCTCTTGCCGTAGAAATAAAATTCTTTGCTTTTTCTATATCCCATTTTCTTTTTTCTTGAAGATTTTTTCATCAAACATAAATCTGTAGAAGAATCAGAAGTTTTTAACCTTTTTACTTTCCGTGATGCTTTTGCGCTCTCGCGCTCGGTCTTACTTTAAGCTCGTGCGTTTTCTTTCTCAATCCGCGGGATTTTTTTCCTGCGCTTGTAATCCCACGGAACGCGCGACCTTTGTTTCCCGGTTTCCCAATCCACGAGATATTTTTGTCGTTTTTTATTTCCGGTTTTGAAGGATCAACGAGGATAACTTCATAAAAATAATGTTCGCCGTCTTTTCCAACAAAGTAGGAATTCAACACTTCAAGGTTTCTGAACTTTCGCGCGACACGCTGTTCTGCAATCCATTGATAACTCATTTTCAAATTTTTTCTCGTGTGCATTCTCCTGCTCATTCTTCCTTTTATCGGTCTTGAACGCTTGTGTCCGCCGCGCATTAATCTCACACGAACGACGACGAAACCTTTTTTGTCCTTGTAACCTAGCTTTCTGGCTTTGTCCAATCGCAACGGTTTTTCAACTTTCACAAAAGCTTCCGTTTTTCTCCACTCAGTCATTCTTTCTCTGAGAATTTTTACGTCTGGTTTTTTCCATGCTTGCGCAATATAATGATACATTCCCTTGGACATTTTAATGAAAGAAAAAGTGTGTTTTTAAAGTTTAGTAAAGCATTTAAAACAAAATTTGTTGTGTTTTCCATAGACTGAAATCAAGATTTCACGAGCCTGTAGCTCAGTCTGGTAATCACGGGAAACCGTTCAAACCACCTGAGCAAGAAATAAATAGTATCTTCGCAGGTTCAGATGCTATGAGCCTGTAGCTCAGTCTGGTAGAGCACTGCTCTGATACGGCAGGGGTCCAAGGTTCAAATCCTTGCAGGCTCATTTCCTCAATTGAGCAAAGCGAAATTGAACGGATTTGATAAATCGGTTTAAACGAAAAGGGAAAATAACGCGTAGAAAACCGCAGGTGTTCTCGCTTCAAACCTTGCAGGCTCATTTATTTTAATTAGAAATTTAAGATAATAAATTTCATTCTTTCAAACCGAATTCAAGAACAAGTTTGTCGTTCGCGATTTTGAAATCCATTATCGGAAGATTTATCGGAATAACTTTCATGTAAATCGCATCGCTTCCGAGCGCCTTTATTTCAATGCTGTTCTCAAGTTTTATAATTGACATTTCTTTTTCAGACCTCAATCCCGGCATGTTGATTTCATAAATCACCTTGTCTGAAACTCTCCTGATATTTGTTTCAGGTTCTTTTTTCGGGAAATCACCGAATTTTTTCAGATTGGCATTCGGCAGAGAAGACTGCGCGATTTCTTTTGTTCTCCTTGGTTTTTGTTCTCTTGCCCTTTCGCGGCTCACGTTTATTTTCTTTCCGTTGACAAAAAGCTGAAAATTTTGTTTCGGCCAATTTTTCTCAGGAGTTTTCTTCATTTCCTTCTGCATTTCCTTTTCAAGCATCCTGACTGCGGACTCAAACATTTTTCCCATCATTTTTCCGCTGATTCCTCCGAAGATGTTTCCGTTCATATTGAAATCTTTTTCATCAAAATCGTTCTCACCAAGAATTCCGTAGTCTTCATCCGGATTTTTCACGTTGAACGGGACGCCGCAGTTGGGGCAGAAGTTATACTTGCTGCTGGACTTCACATCACACCTCTTGCATTCTTTTTTTCCAAACATTATAATCTTGAGAATAATTTTATTTAAATAGTTTTTGCAAGTAAAAATACTATTTCGCCGATGCACTATATCTTAACACAATCAATTTTTTATATAAGCTTTTTTATTATTTATCATGTTTGAAGGAAAATATATTTTGAGAGAAAGTGTCCATGTCAGATGGAACGTGCAAAAATCTCCGGATAACTTTGAATGTGTAAGATACCTTGCGGTTTTTGTAGACAACCAAAGAAGAGAAAATAATCTGGATGAACTCTTGCACCAAATACAAAGAATGGGCGGCTCTATTACTGACTTTAGAAGAAGAGGCGAAGGAAGAGTCAGAAAATCGGATTTTAGATATCTTTTTGTAAGTTTTGATACTAAATTAGCCGAGAGGGAAATTAATTGGAGCAAACTAACAGGACGAAAAAAAAGAAATCCAAAATTGTATGAAAGAATAAAAAAAGGATGTACTATAGAAGATTATGTCGCTAATTTTTACGAACGCAGTTAGTTTTTTATAGAGTTTTCTTTTAAGATATTCATGAAAAATAAATTTTACGTTACAACGCCGATTTATTATCCGAACGATATTCCTCATGTCGGGCACGCCTATACCACAATAGCAGCGGATGTGCTAGCGAGATATTATAGATTCAAAGGATACGATGTTTTTTTCCTCACAGGAACAGACGAACACGGGAAGAAAATAGAAAATGCAGCCAAAATCCACGGGAAAAAACCGAAGGAATTTGTTGATTCTTTGGTTTTGGAATTCAAAGAAGACTGGCGGAAATTGAATCTTTCATATGACAAATTTATCAGGACGACCGATAAAGACCATGAAAAAATCGTGGGGGAAATTTTAAAAAAAGTTTATGACAATGGAGATATTTACCTCGGAGAATATGAGGGTTTTTATTGCGTTCCATGCGAAGCATATTACACTGAAAAAGATTTGACAGACGGAAATTGTCCCATCCATAAAAAGAAAGTTGACTTGCTGAAAGAAAAAAGTTATTTTTTCAGACTTTCCAAATATCGGGAAAAACTTCTTGAACTTTACAAAAAAGAATTTATCCTTCCGAAAAACAGGGAGAAGGAAATAATAAATCGCGTGAAAGAGGGATTGCAAGATTTGTCAATTTCAAGGACGACTTTTGATTGGGGAATAAAACTGCCGTTTGACAAGAAACACGTATGCTACGTTTGGTTTGACGCCTTGTTGAATTATTATTCCGCGACGAGAAAAAAAGGAAAGGAGAAATTCTGGCCAGCTGATGTTCATTTGATAGGAAAAGACATTTTGTGGTTTCATGCGGTTTATTGGCCGGCAATGCTTCTTTCGGCGGGAATCAAACTCCCGAGGAAAATTTTTGCGCACGGATGGTGGACTATTGAAGGAGAAAAAATTTCAAAGACCCCGGGAAATGCGATAAACATTTCCGAACTTGTGAAAATCGCAGGCGCCGATTCCGCGAGATATTTTTTGTTTCGCGAAGTGCCTTTCGGCAGCGACGGAGATTTCTCAAGAAAACTTTTGATTCAGAGACACAACGACGAGCTTGCGGACAAATTGGGAAATTTGGTTTCTCGTGTTTCTGCTTTGACGGAAAAATACGGAATTGAAAAAACCGCAAGCAAATTATTGAAGAAATTGAAAGAAAAAGAAATTGACAAACACATTGAAAACTTTGAATTTGACAAGGCATTGAACGAAATTTTTTCATTTGTTGATGCTTGCAATTTTTATGTTCAGGAAAAAAAACCGTGGGAAACACATGACCGGAAAGTTCTTTATGAATTGGTTGAAGCGATAAGAAAAATAAATCTTTATCTTTCTCCCTTTATGCCTGAGACTGCGGAGAAGATAGGAAAAATTTTCAAGACAGATAAAATTAAGAAAGCGGAGATTTTGTTTAGGAAGATAGGATGAGCGACGTCGTTGTAAAAGAATCCAAAATCCACGGAAAAGGAGCATTTGTTAATAAAGACTTCAAAAAAGGAGAAATTGTAATCAAGTATAATCTTAAACCTCTAACAAAAAAAGAGTTTGAAAGTCTCTCTGAAAGTGAAAAACATTTTATTTCTTTTCGGGACGGAAAATATTGGCTGTTTCCTTCTCCGGAGAGATATGTAAATCATTCGTGCAAACCAAACGTAAACCCTAATCTTAAGGAGAAAGGGGATTTTGCAATTAGAAACATAAAAAAAGGCGAAGAAATTACAACGGATTATAAAATGGACGATGTTCCAGGATTAAACATGAAATGCAATTGCGGAAATAAAAATTGCATGAAGATAGTTAAAAATGAAATTCAAAGATAAAGTCGCTTTAGTAACAGGTTCAAGCAGGGGAATTGGAAAAGCAATAGCATTGGAGCTAGCTAGAGGAGGTGCAAATATAATTATTAATTCTTCCAAAACAAGCGAGGTAGGAGAGAAAGTTGTTGAAGAAATAAAAAAATTGGGAAGAGATGCCATTTTTATTAAATGTGATGTTTCAAAAGAAGAACAAGTCAAAAAAATGATTTCGGAAGGAATTAAAAAATTTGGGAAAATTGACCTTCTTGTAAATAATGCGGGAATAGTCTATGATGTTCCTTTTTTCAAAAAAACAACCGAAGAATGGCGGAAAACTGTAGATACCAATTTATTCGGTTCAGTTTTTTGCTCTAAATATGTTGCTGAAGAAATGAAAAACAAAAGAATTAAGGGAACAATTATTAATATTTCTTCTACAAATGGAATTAATTGTTTTAGTCCCGATTCAATGGATTATGATATCTCAAAAGCAGGAATAAATCTTTTAACAAAAGATTTAGCAATTGAACTTGCTCCTAATATCAGGGTGAATTGTGTTGCTCCTGGCTGGGTTGATACAGACATGAACGCGGATTTGCCTAAGGATTTTATAAAAAAAGAAATCAAAAAAATATATCTTGGCAGATTTGCTAAACCACAAGAAATTGCAAAAGTCGTTTCTTTTTTAGCTTCTGATGATGCTAGTTTTATCACAGGAGAAATCATAAAAGTTGACGGTGGTTACGGAGGATGGAAAGAATGATCCATCAAATTGATTTCTCTGATTGGGAAAAACTTGATTTGCGAGTTGCGCAGATAAAAAAAGTTGAAGAAATTGAAGGCGCCGACAAATTGTATAAATTGACTCTTGATGTCGGCAAAGAAATTGGAACAAGGATTGTTTGCGCGGGAATAAAACCGTATTATAAAAAAGAAGAGTTGAAAGGAAAGAAAATTATTTTGTTTGCGAACTTGAAACCGAGGATGATGAAAGGAATTGAAAGCCAGGGAATGCTGCTGGCTGCTGGAAACAAGGAAGAAAACAAAATCGCTTTTTTAACTCCTGAGAAAGATGTTGC
>CAZAOW010000028.1:0-5943 GCA_964487075.1 Candidatus Woesearchaeota archaeon
GCAAGCATTAAGAGTACGGAGAGTTCTATAGGGATGGAGAACACCTCAGACCCTGTATTCACAATCCCACAAACCTCTCAATCACATCCTTGTTTCTGACTTCGGGATGAAACAAAACAGCGTAAAAATTATCTTTCTTGTATATTTCCGGCAAGACATAAAACTGATGCAAATGATAAACCTGCCTTTTTCCATTTATTCCTAAAAAACCGCGCGTTTCAATTTCCTTGAATCCAATTTCTTTTTTCTTTTCTAATTTCCCGCCGAAAACAATTCCAATAATGTGTGCTCCGCCGCAAATTCCTAAAACGGGTTTTTTAAAATTTTTCAACCATCCAAATTTTTTTATATCTTTCAAAAAACCATTATCTTTCAAACTCGTCCCGCAGATTATTATTTTTTCCGCTTTCTTCAAATCATTCCCGGAGATTTTATTGTAGTGTCTTGTAAAAAAGCCGATTTTTTTATTTTTCAAAATGTCTTCTATCGGCTTTACAAATTCATAATAATGCAATTTTTCCTTGCAGAGATTTATTATTAAAATCATGCAGACTGGAAAATAATTACATATTTAAACCAAACTAAAATAAAAAATTATGGCAGAATATGACGCAATCGCAATCTTGACTTCAAATGACCCGAATCTCTCCGAATTAACTTCCATCTCAATAGACCGTCTGAAGGTTGGACTTGCCTTATACCAAGAACAAAAAAGACAAATCGCGCTTCTTGGCAGTTTGTCCGGAGCAATGCAAAAATATCTGGTTGAACGCGGCGTTCCCACCGAGACAATTTTTTCTGAAGAAATTTCCCGAGACACTGTCGGTAATATTGTTTCCCTGGAAATTGTTTTAAGAAGAATGAAAAATTGGAGTTCAATAGCATTGGTTTCATCTGATTTTCATATTGATAGAATAAAAACAATCAGGGAAAAACTCTACCCCGGAGTGTTCCGCATGGATTATTCCGGAGCCAAGTCTAATGGGATAAATAAATCTGAAAGGCAAAAACACGAGCAATCTTCCTTGGAAACATTTAATAGGGATTTTGGAAGCGTTAAGTCATGGGACGATATTGAGATAATACGCAGATTATTAGAAGTGCATAGTTTGTATAAAGACAGAAAAGACAAAAGTCATATCAAATCAACGCTTATGAGATATTTATGAAACTTCAATCTCTCTCGTCCACGAATTTCCCGCCCCGAAATCTCTGAACGATTTCACTTTCAATTTTTTCCTGAAAAGTTTCGGGGCGTAAAGAACAAAACTTTCAAATTCCCCACCTTCGCCGGCGGGATTTATTTTGTATTTTTCCTGCAATTCGCGAACTTCGCCAATAAACTTTTTGTCAATTTTTCTTCCCAACCAGGATTTATCAAGAGGAAAAGCAAAAACCCCTGTAATGATAATTTCAAATTTGTTTTTCAGCAAATCTTCAAGCAGTTCAATTTGATTTTTTTGCCAAAGAGGATTGAAGCATTCCAGATTTAATTCATTGCAGATTTTTTGAATTCGCGAAGCTTGATAAACACTTTCCACCGCACCAGTAGCAATTCCTTCAATCTCGTATTTTTTCTTTGCATTCGCAAGTGCTTTTTTCAAATCCTTAAGTTCTTTCTCTTTCTCTCCTTTTGTCTTCTGAATAATTAAAGGAATTTTCATTGCCTTTGATTGCATTTTTGTTTTTGAAATTGAAGGAGTGTGAAACATGTAACTTTCTTTATTTTCGGAGACAAGAGAAATCAAACAGGAAATTTTGTATCCTTTTCTTTTTGCAATCAAAGTCGCGAGGGTTGAATCCTTTCCTCCGGAAAATAAAACGCCGAGTTTCATGATTTGAAATAGTCCCTTTTGTATATAAATTTATTTAAATGAACTTGTTATAAAATAAAAATGAAGAGCTTGTATTCTATTTGTGGTGTTTATTCTCAAGCAGGGCACGGAGTTTTACCTTTCGGTGGTTTTATCCTTAGAAATGAACCAAGAGAAACCGAAAAGACATTTGAAGGAAAAATTGCTGATTTTTACGGACTTGCGGAAATTGTTGGTTCGTTTCAGAACGAAGAAGAATTAGAATTTGACAAAGATTATGGGGGAGGAAGAATGCCCATTAATTATCGTATGAAATTTGACATGGAAAGAAAATTATGGCTAGGAGAATGTGATATTTCCGGGGGAATTTCAGGAAAAGTTATTTGTGAAATATATCCTGCGATTAAATTTTTACATCTGGATATAGAACAAGTTTATACGACTCCAGAAGAATGGGCAAGAAATTTGCTTGATACAATGGTTGACGAAGGGTATCTAACAATTGAAAAAGATGAAAATGGAAGAGAGATAGTTCTTCCTGGTAAAGACCCGAATGATGTTAAGAAAGATATTCCGTTTTAATTCTGTCAAATAACTTTAAATACATTTTTTCTTTTCCCATTAAATGAAAAAAGAGTTTGTAAGAAAAGATGGAATAGAACATAAATATCTCCCCGAATTTGTTTACGGAGGAATTGACGGGACAATCACGACGTTCGCGGTTGTTTCAGGCGTTGTCGGTGCTTCTCTTGCATCGTCGGTTGTTTTGATTCTCGGCTTCGCCAATTTGTTCGCCGACGGATTTTCAATGGCTATCTCAAATTATCTGTCAACAAAATCAAGAAACGAAATATCAAAAAACAAAGTGAATGAAATGAAAACCGCGCTCGCGACATTCGTCGCGTTTTTAATCATCGGGTTTATACCTCTTTTGTCTTTCGTCGCGGCGGCGATAACTCAAAATCCGTATTTGATTAAAATGCAATTTATTTTCTCCACGATTTTAACAGGATTCTCTTTGGTAATAATCGGGTTCTTCAAGGGAGAAATCGCGGGAAAACCAAAATTGTATTCATCAATTCAAACTTTTCTGATTGGCGGAACAGCTGCATTTTTGGCTTTTATCGTCGGATATTTCATAAAAAATATGATTGGGTAAAAACAATAATGTTTTTAAATGAACTAAATTAAGTTTTAAAATGGTTGAATTATCTGTGTTAAAAATTGAAGAGATATTAGCAAAAAAGGCTCTGGGGTTGACTACAAGAGAACTCGAATTGTATCTTGAAGGTTATCATGAAGGTTCCCCACAAATGAGTGTTACAAATTATTTTTATTTTGGATTCTTTCCAAGATTATTCAACCCAAAAATTGAAACTAAAGGCAGGGTAAGTCCGAAAATAAACTTAAAATTTATTGTTTATAAAAAAGAATTTTTTAATAGGGTTAGTGATTGGGACTATCACACAGGGAACCGTCCGCTAGATTAATTTTCTTCAACCACCGTTTCATCCTCTTCCGTTTCCTCTTTTAATTCCTCAACTTCTTCGTTTTCAAATTTCAAATCCAAAAAAGGATTCGGGTTATTTTTGAAATAAGCATCTTTAAGCCAGATATTTATCTCGCCGAAATGCTCTTTTTGATGAAGCCATATTTTTTTCTGGTTTTCAAGATGCAAAAGCGAGGAAAAAGAATAAATTCTTTCTTCTTTGCCGTCTCCCATGAGAAGTCCAAAAGGAATGTACATTCTTTCGTTTTTTCCAAGATGCGAAAAAAGTTTTTCATAAATCTCGCGAACTTTGTCATGAATCGCGAATTTTCTTTTCGGAAGCGAAATTGCAGATTCAATCACAGCGTTCCTCTCCCCTATTTCTTTTTTTATTCTTCTGCCTTCTGTTATTATCGCCTTGTTCAAGGATTCAACCAGTTCTTTTAAAGTTACTTTTCTGAATCTCGGAACAGGACTTTTTGGAACCAGAAAAGGAATTTCTTCGTCAAGTTCAATTCTTTCCAGCGATCTTTGAATTTTTTCTTTTTTTCCGAAGAGAATTTCATCAATGCTTTTTATGTATTTGTTCAACAGGATTTCAGATTTAATTCTTAAAAGCAAAGACGCCGCCAAAAGAACTTTGCTGGAAATAAAATAATTTTCCTCTTCGTACTGCTGAAGTCTTTTCAAATAGTTATTCGTCAAAACAATTATATCAACATTCCAAGGATCCAGTTGTTCTGAATTAATCAAGTCATAAATTATTTCCTGCCATCCTATTTCTTTGCTAAAAACAACGTTATGAACCTGTTCCTGTTGCGAATTTGCATCTTTTTTTGAATCATCTTCGGTTCTTTCCATGATTTATCTATTAAACAGATTGTTATAAATTTATGTAGTACCTATAATTAGGTAAAGTAGTGCCTAATAAATTATCAACAAATCACTACTAAGAAAAAAGAACCTCTCGTCATTCTTTAAGAGTAACAAAACCGAAAGATTTAAATAGAACCCGAATATCCATATTATATCACCTCTTTTTCCCCAGGAGAGCCTTCAAGTCTACTCTTTTGAACGGGCTTGAAGAATCTCCCAGGGTTATAATCATTAAATTGATTTAAGTCGTGGAATTCGTTAGTCTTTATTAAGGTTAGCTCCCACGCATCATATTCTTGAAATGTGTCGGCGGAATTTTAATTCCAGTCGCGCGTTATATCTTTTATTACATATAAATTTATAAGTATTATTCATATTGATTAGTTATGGTTGATAAAACAAAATTAGAATTTAAAGCAATGACTTTACCCTCGTGGGCTCAGCAGATGGAAGTTGCTGAAGACGGAGGCGTTAGATATGAAAGAAAAAAAGGAAGTAATGTTGTTTATGCACTAAATGGGAAGGACTATTCATGTTTAGATTGCGGAACAACCATCTTGGCTGTTGACAGAACACATTCTATCCATGATGGTCTTTTCCCTCTGTCTGGAAGTGGTGAAGTTGCACATGAACCGATTCCATATTGTCCAAAATGCGAAAAAAAGCCAAGTAGTAACGGGGGATTTTTATAAATAATTCACTTCTTCTCTTCTTTCTGTTTTGTCTCAAACTCAGTATAATGACACTTTCCGCAATAAATTCTTCCTTGCGATTCCATCAAAAAGACGCCGGGACCGCAACGGGGGCAAAACGCTTTTCTTGTAACTTTGTCGCCCTCAATTTTATACTTTGAATATTTCTTGCTCGTCGGCTTGTTTTTATGCTTTTTCTTTCCCTTCTTTACTGATTTTTTCTTTTTACCCATTTTGTTTTATTTTAGGGGAAACTTGAAAATTCCTGATTTTCTTTTTACCCATTTTAATTTATTTTTTTATTTTGCTGCTTGAACAGCAGGTTTTTTCGGCGCCTTCTCAATTTGTTCCTTGTCTTCTTTTGAATTGTAGATGCACGCATTTATTTTAAAAGAGTTATGACCAAACCCGCCGCGGATATTTCTTATTTTGATATTCTCAACGGGAACTTTAAGATTTTCCGAAAAAAGTTTCTCAACTTCAACAAATTTCGGCGAACTTTTTATTTGAATTTCCGCAACAATTTCTTTTCTTCTGAAAAGCGGATTATTTTTTTCTTCAAGAATTTTCATTTTACCGAGCTCCCGAGGGAAACATGTAAATTTCTTATTTTCATTTTATCTGGTTTTTATGGCGTAAGTTCCTTTTTCCTTGACATTTAATTTTTTTGCGACTTCCGATTTTTCCGGATTTAAAATTATGGCTTTCCCTTTGAAGCTGTCGGTAAATTCCTTGCTCCCGCATTGAGGACATTTATCGCCTTCAAAAATTCTGTTGCAAACCTTACACGCTTTTTGTTTTGCCATTTTATAAAACTCTTAAAGCCAACCCTCCCTCTGTTCTGATCAATCTTCTGGACCTTCCGCCGACAGGAATATAATTTCCTTCATCTGATCTAAAATAATATTTTCGTGAATGATTTTCATCCAATCTTACAACTTTCCCATCATATCTCTGTCCGTTATATTCAAGTACGCTTCTTCTGCCATTCCATTTTTTCAGTTTTACCATTTTAAATTTTTATCACAAGCCCAATATCTGAAGAGATAATTCATTTTGTTTAATTAACCAA
>CAZAOW010000028.1:6043-7145 GCA_964487075.1 Candidatus Woesearchaeota archaeon
TCTTCAGAGTATCTAATCTCAGATATTCTTCTTTGCCTTTCTAAATATCTCCTAAAGGATTCTGATTCAAGATTGTCTCCCATCTTATTTCTTTTTCTCCTTCTTTACTTTTGTTTCCTTTCCTTCAATCCTCGCCGCTTTTTTTGTCTCCCTGTCTTTTTTCATAGCGTCTTCTTTAATCCATTCCATTTTTCCAAGTCCCGGTTGCCTCATTGTTAATCCGATTTTTGGAAAATCTCCTTTATGACTTATTGCGACAATTCTTGCAAAACACAAGTCGCCTTGCTTCAAACTTCTTTTTGAATTTTTTCCGGAAAGCGTGTTTGTTTTGCTCACGCTGACGTAATCTTCCATCGTCTGTCCAATGTGAATCATTCCTTTCAAAACCCCCATTTCAAGGAATGCCCCGAAATTTGTTATTTCAGCAATCACGCCGGAAACAATTTCCTGCAATTCGGGTTTCCACGTTACGAGAGTAAATCTTGAATTATAATAAGCCGCTCCGTCGCCGGGGATTATAACTCCGTCGCCGACCTCCAAAACTTCAACAACAGCGACGGCTTTTCCCATTTCCTTGTCGTAATAATCCTGATAAATTTCTTTCAGCTGGTTTGAAACAGACTCAATAGTAGGCAATCCAAAAAGCTTCGGTTCAACCCTTACATAATCCTGAATTTCTGTCAGATAGAACATATGAAAATTAAGCGAAAATTGATTTAAAAACCTTTTCGGAGAAAATTTTCAGAAAAAAACCAGCTTTTTCTTTCCTCTTATAATCATCTTCCGGTTTTTTACTTTCCGTTTTATTCCGGAATCCAGCGTTGCAACTATCGCGCCGGGATTTTCTTTTGCATATTTGATAATTCCTAAATCCGTGTTTTTCCCTTTCAAAACGATTTCTTTGAATTTGTTTTTCTTCAAAATCTGCAAAGCAGTTTTTCCGTAATCTTTTGATTTTGAAACTCCAAGAATTTCCGCCAAAACCTGCTTCGGAACAACCGCTTGAATTCCCTCGTTTTCCAAGAATTCAAAAAAATCTATTTTTTGCTTCGCGCACGTCAGAATAAAACTGGAATCAAGGATTGCGGTTTTCATGTACGAA